>JAHILQ010000022.1 GCA_018896985.1 Nitrospinota bacterium | reverse complement strand
GTATCAGAGATGGCGTTTATAGTTGACCTTCCCGATGTCGGCGGGCGCAAAAAAGTTGAGGCAAAGGGATATAAGGTATTTGCTTTGACTGAATTTGAGGGTGGTTAAAAAGGCTTAAACACTAAAGAACTTTTTCAATTGCTCTATGCTTTTTTTAGCGTCCTCTGGATTGTGCGCTTCAAGTGTATAAATAAGGTCTTTGCCTTTCATGGCTGAGAACAATTTACCAAAATCAAATGTTCCTTCGCCAACAGGAAGATGCTGGTCAGAAGTCTTGTTATTGTCATGCAGATGAAGTTCAATAATGTAAGGCTTCAGATGCCCCAACCAGTCTTCAAGCGATACTTTAGAAAAAAGGTTAAAGTGCCCAGAATCAAAGCAAATTCCAAAGCTATCATTCCCCATCTTTTCCATTAGCAGCCTGAGGTTTTGAGGTTCATCCTCAAAGATGTTTTCTATTGCAATCTTAACGCTAATCTCCTCTGCTTTTTTCACCAAAGGTTTCCATGTCAGGAGGCTTTGCTCAAGCCAGAGGCCTATGTTCAGGGCATATTTCCATTTTTCATATCCTGAGTGAAATACAACAGCCTTTACCTTCAAATCCCCGGCAATATTCATAACATGAAAAAACCTCTCCATTGTTACTGCCCTGACCTTTGAATCAACTGCGCCCGGAGATAAATCCATAAACGGAGCATGAATTGTTAGGGACGGGTTATAATCAAGCTGATTTTTAAGCTGTGATATATCTTCTCTGCTTATTAAGTCAAGGGCATTTGATTCAATGTAGAGTTCAAGGTTGAGTTTTTCCTGCCTGATGAACGAAAGATGTTCTGCTATTTTGTGATATGGGATATGGACATGAAAGTCTGCCACTATGCCTTTGCCGCTGCCTCAGTTTTTGTATCTGTTTTGGTTTTTGAATCTATCTTGGGTTCTGTTTTTGGCTCAGTCCCTGCGTCTTTCTTTGCTTCAGACTTTTTTCCAGATTCTGCGGGCTTTGATGCATAATCTGTTTTATACCAGCCTGTGCCTTTGAGGATGAACGATGTATTTGAGATAAGCTTTTTCAATGTTCCGCCGCATTTCGGGCATTTACTTAGCGGCTTATCGCTGAATTTACGGAGCGCCTCATGCATCTCACCGCAGTTTAGGCACTCATATTCGTATATCGGCATTTTGCAAACCTCCTGAGATAAACAACTCATTTAATATAACTGAATCATTGAACTGCGGTCAATCGCGCTTGACTTTATGAGGAAAGGTTTTTATTATTCTCTATCGGGGCGTAGCGCAGTCTGGTAGCGCACACGGTTCGGGACCGTGGGGCCGAAGGTTCAAATCCTTTCGCCCCGACCATGAATAACTAATACCTCTCAGGAGGCTGTGACTGTCTTTCGGCAATATTAAACTACCGCTGTAAAAGTATAGATGTTAGTGCGATATATTTTGTTCTTCCCATCTGTTATGCGGGGCTATCCGCTCTACTTTGTAGAGACTTCAGCCCCTATTCTGACAGACCCGTGAATCTTGCCTTAATCCAGTCACAGCCTCCTAATTTTCGGGTTTAAATGCTGCGCCTTGCCTGTGAAATCTTAGTTTAATCTGCCTTCCTGTTTTAGCTTATTCACTATTTCCTGTATCTTCGGCAAAGCCTCTATCGCTGCTTTTTCTCCTTCAAGGACAGCCTCATGCCTTTTTGAAAAATCAGCGCTGCCTATATAACCGACTTTTGGTTTTATCACAACATCCGCTTTTGAAAGCTGTATGGCTGCGAGTTTGGAGTACATTATGTTTATTGACTGTAAGATGGTCTCAATTGTCCCCTCGGGCTGGGATGAGTCAATATCGCCTGCTATATCCACTGCAATTACTATGTCAGCGCCGAGCCTCTTTGCTGCGTCAACAGCAACGGGACTTACAACGCCGCCGTCAACATACACTTTCCCTGAAATATTTACGGGCCTGAATATGCCGGGTATTGAACAGCTTGCCCTTACAGCGGTGCCTGTATTGCCTGACCCAAAAACAACTTCTTTTCCGCTTTGAATATCTGTTGCAACAGCATAGAATGGGATTTTAAGTTTTTCCATAGGCGTATTTTTCAATATGCGGTTTATGTATGCCTCAAGTTTTTCTCCTTTTATAAATCCGTTGTCAGGTATTGTCAGGTCAGCGACATCGCCTTTTTCTATGGAGAATGAGAGTTTCTGGAGTTCAAATGCATTGTATCCATAGGCATAAAGCGAGCCGACGAAACTCCCCGCGCTTGTGCCGATTATCATGTGCACCGGAATCTTGTTTGATTCAAGCACCTTGAGAACTCCAATATGCGCAAATCCCTTTGATGCTCCTGCGCCGAGGACAACTGCAATCTTTACGGGCGGCAGAATAGGTTTAACTTCTTCTTTTGGGGCGCATGAAAATATAAAAGTGACAAGAAAAAAACAGATTAAAAATCTTGATGCATTAATCATCTCAGCATATCCTCGGAAGCTGTTCGCCTGAAAGCATATCTATCATGCGTGTTCCGCCGATTCTTGTTTTCAGCAAGACCTTACCTTCGGGTGATTCAGAGACTTCGCCGATAATATTCGCATCCTTTCCCAAAGGGTTTTTCCTCAGTATCGCAAGCAAACTTTCAGCGGCATCTCTTCTGACAACAGCTATTAAAATACCTTCATTTGCAATGTAAAGAGGGTCAATACCTAAAAGTTCAGATGCGCCTCTTACTCCGTCCGGAACAGGGATTGACGCTTCTCTTATAGTAAAACATAGGCCTGATTCCAGAGCCATTTCCTTGAGTGTCGTAGCCAGTCCTCCCCTCGTAGGGTCTCTCATTGCGTGCACACCGCCGTATCCGATAATCTCCTGCACCATCTGATTCAGCGGCGCTGTGTCGCTCAGGACAGGAGGATTG
>JAHILQ010000254.1 GCA_018896985.1 Nitrospinota bacterium | reverse complement strand
TCCGAAAAGCTCTGCCTCAATGAGGTCTTTTGGCATTGATGCGCAGTTTATTGCAATGAAAGGGCCGGAACTTTTTTTGCTGTTGTGGTGTATTGCCTTTGCAACAAGCTCTTTGCCGGTTCCGCTTTCGCCTGTGACGAGAACTGTGATGTCCTTTGCTGCAACCCTTCCTATTTCTTTGAATACCTTGAGTATCTTTTCACTCCTTCCCACTATCTCAGGCACTTCTGCCTCTGTCTCCTTGAACTTTTTGAGTTCTTCCCTCAATGCCATATCCTTAAATGCCTTTTCAACGACTATCTTGAGTTCCTCAATATCAAATGGCTTTTCAATATAGTCATAAGCGCCTTCTTTCATCGCATCTATTGTGCTTTCCATCCTGCCGTGCGCTGTTATCATTATTACTGTTGCATCAGGGTTGGATGATTTTATTTCGCGTAGCCCGTCAAGGCCGTTTCCGTCAGGCAGGATAAGGTCAAGCAGTATGACCTGCGGCTCGTCTTTTACGGCTTTCATGCCTGAAGAGAGTTTTGTGTGCGAGACGATCTTATAGCCCTGCGGTTCAAGAGCCTTCTCTATGACCCACGCTATGCTTTCATCATCGTCAATTATAAGAACTTCTTTGTTCATTGAATTATTTGCCAAACGTGCCTCTTACTTCCCCTCAAAATGTATATAAACATTAAATGTGGTTCCTTTGTCAAGATGGCTTTCAACCTTAATGAATCCCTTGTGGTCAAGGATAATTTTTTTGACAGGGCAAGCCCTATGCCTGTTCCATGCTTCTTATTTAATCCGCTGGGGATGCGTATAAACATTGAGCCTGTCCCCCCGGACAAATCCGACAAGCGTAATCCCCCGTAATTCTGCGATCTCAATCGCAAGATGAGTTGGCGCTGTCCTGCTTGCAACTATCGGGATGCTCCATCTTGAGCATTTTGACGCAATCTCAGATGAAAGCCTTCCGCTTGCGAGCATCAGCTTTCCTGCGAGCCCTATGTTTTCAAGCACGGAGTATCCAATGACCTTGTCAACCGCATTATGCCTTCCTATATCCTCTGCGAATGCAATAATATGCCTGCCGTCTGAAAGCGCAGCGCTGTGAACACAGCCTGTAAGCCTGTAAAGATCAGAGCGGAGCTGGAATTCCTTAAAGATGCTGAGAAGACTCTTTGCCTCGATTGAAAATTCATCTGTTATCTTTTCATCCTCTATTTTTTTTACGAATGTGATACCGCCTACGCAGCCTGATGTCTGAACCCTGTTCTCTTTAGGGATGACTGCGTCTGCTGAATTTATGTTAACAACAATATCGTCACCGTATTCTATGCTCATCCTGTCAGCGCACCATTCACCTTTAATAATACCCTCTGTCATGAGTATGCCGACCACGAGCTCTCTTATCATAAAAGGGGTGCAGTAAAGGCTTATAACCTCTTCCCCGTTTATAAGTATTCTCAGCCTCTTTTCAACGGCTACCGCGTCATCTGCCTTTGTGACAGAATTTCCGCTAATCTTGAGTATTGTCTTTTTTGTTGATGCATTCATCTTAATATGCCTCTAAGCTGTCATTGCAATGATAGTTTTAACTTGATAATTCCCTGTAGTCTTGCTATAGGGTTTCTTTCTTCTGTCATTCTGGCTTGTCCAGAATCTTTCTGAAGGATTCCCGACAAGCGGGAATGACAACAAAACAAGTATCGGCTTCTTTGATACCATGCGGTCTTGCTGCAGGGTTTTTCATTTTTAAAAGTATAATTGTTTGTAAACTATTTCGTCAATTAGTGATACAATATACAAAATCATGACCTACAGTGATGCGATAAAAAACGGTTTCAGGCTTGTAAATAAGAACTGGCAGCTTGTGCTTATCCAGTTTGGCATGATGCTTGTAAACTGCATAGGATTTTTTGTCTTTGTCGGTATCCCCCTTGCTGTTGCCTTTGTGATATTCGGACTTGACCTTACAGAGATGACAGAGCTCAAAAATCTCCTCGGGACGATGAAGGATGCCTCGGAAATCATAACAAAATATCTCGGATTGATTATTGTGCTGGTGGTGAGCTTTGTTGTCTATTTACTTGTTGCGACAGCGGTAGGGCTTTATGTTTTTGGCGGTTCCGCAGGCACAATAGGCAGGGCTGTAAGGGACAGCGCCAACAGATTTAATATGAATACCTTTTTTTCGGAGGGTAAACGGCTTTTTTGGCCGCTGGTCGGATTCACTGCAATAATAGGCGTTATATTTATAGGCATTGCCTTTATTCTCGGCGTATTCGGGGGAGGAATAGGAGTTGTCATATCTATTGCCAAAGGGTATGAAACGACGCTGGCTGTTGTCCTCGGTATATTCCTTTCACTTTTGTTGTTCTGCATAGGAATTGCTCTTATTATTTCCTCAATTGCCCTTACATTGTATGGGACTGCCGCTATTGTCCTTAAGGGAACAGGGCCGTGGCAGGCAACAAAAAACACCATAAAATATCTATATCGCAACCCTGCCGCATTATGGCTTTATTGTCTTGCTTTTGGAGGATACTTCCTTGCAACTTTTCTTCTTGTCCTTCTTGGCACGCCGTTTAGCCTGATACCTCTAATCGGCGCTATAATAGCTATTCCATATCATATTTTTTCTTATGCTCTACAGAGCTATTTAGGCTTGGTTATAGTTGCTGTAATATTTATATATTATTTTTCTACTGAGGTTAAGCTCTCTGAAACGCCTGATGAAGGGACTGAACCTGTTTCCGGAAATTCCATTCCTCTGTCCGATACTTCTCAGAATCAAGCTTCTGAGCAAGAACCTCCTCTTCCTGAGAAGGAATAGATGAGATAAATTCTATATTAAACGCCTCTTCAAAAGAAATCTTCACTGCATTTCTGAACTTTTCATCGCTTAAAGCCGGAACTGCCTCCATAAGTCCTGCCATTGCGTCTTTTATATCCTTAATAGAGCGAAGCCTGAAGATTTTTAATACTTTGAGTTCGTCAATGCAATAGGGTATTGAGCCCTGCTGCAAAAGTCCGTCAGTCCAGCGTTTCTGCGCGGAGCCTATCACTTTTTTGCCGTTAATGGTTATCTCGCCATAAGATGCTGATTGAAAGCAGAGCGGGCTTTTTGAGTGATGAGTGATGAGTGACAAGTGACGAGTTTCCCTGATTAATTTTAATTCTGGCAAAAGACCTATCTTTGAGAGGGCAAGATAAAAAGCCGCGCTTATTTTTTTATAGCTGTCAAATATGCCTTTTGAAAATAAATCAGTATCAGTTTTTACAGAGAAGCTGTAAGTCAGTTCTTCATTGTGCAGAATTGCCTTCCCGCCTGTGGGCCTTCTTACAACGGGGATTGATGCATCACGGCAGTATTCGGTGTCTATTTCTCTGATTTTCTGGAAGCAGCCGAGGGTTACGGATGGACTGTTCCATGAATACAGCCGCAGTGTCGGCGGCAAACTGTCTTTTCTGACAGAAATAGCAATCGCCTCATCCAGCGCCATATTGTATGATGCGCTGCCCGGGCCTGAATTGATAAGACGCCATGTTTTGTGGTAATTTACCATAGTTTTTTAGGTTGCGGTTTCGGGTATAATTATAACAGAGAAGATAAGTTGTGAGTTACTAAGGAGTTCATAAGTAAAACCTCACAGTTTGTCATCCCCGCAGTCAGTAAGCGGGAATCCAGACAGTTAAGGAACTGGATGCCCGATTAAAAACTTCGGGCATGACGGATAAAGTTTTATGTGTCTTTACTTATGAACTGATTAGTATAAGTTGAAAGATTTAAACTCTTAACTACTAATAACTCTTAACTTGTTCTGTGGAGGATAGGTGCTTAGATATATAAATGTAAGAAGCAGCCAGAGAAGCGAATTTATTGACATAACTGAAAAGATTAATGAGGTCATTAAAGAGACAGGAATTCTGAGCGGAATATGCTATGTCTATGTTCCGCATACAACAGCGGCGGTAACAATAAATGAAGGCGCAGACCCCTCAGTACACCGCGACATACAGAATGCATTGACCAGACTTGTCCCGCAGGAGATGAATTACTCCCACAGGGAAGGAAACGCCGATGCGCATATAAAATCGAGCATTATCGGGACATCTCAGCTTGTTATTATTGACGAGGGCAGGCTCGTTCTCGGCACATGGCAGGCAGTTTACTTCTGCGAGTTTGACGGCCCCCGCCACAGAAGAGCAACACTAAAACTTATAGCTGATAAATAAAACTAAGTCTTTCTTTTATCTGCATGGTCATAACTTCTTATTGACCATTCCGCACTGATAAATATAAAATGATGCCATATGTTTTGATTGGCAGACACACATTATGCTGAAATCATACTTTAATCGAATATTCGATGTTGCAAAAAGGGGCGATGCAAGAGAGGAAAGTTACTATTCCTCGCTCGAAGAACTCCTTAAAAACTACGCTGCTTCCATCAATAAAAAACAGGTTCATGTTACCACCCTCCCCAAAAAGACAGACGCCGGAAATCCCGATTTCAGAATATGGGACGGAAAGCAGCAGATTGTCGGTTACATCGAAGCCAAGACACCCCCTTTTAATTCCCCCCTTGATAAGGGGGGATATAGGGGGGTTGAGTATTTAGACCAGATAGAGGCATCGGGCCAGTTAAAGCGTTATCTGAATATTTTCCCAAATTTACTGCTGACCAATTTTTTTGAATTCAGGCTTTATCGCAACGGCGTTTTGATAGATAAGGTTTTTATCGGCAGGCCTTATCATATCCATAAACTCAAATCTGTTCCAGTCGTTGAAAATGAAGAAAAGTTTTTAAGCCTTCTTGAAAAATTCTTTTCCTTCACTCTGCCGAAGGTCTACGATGCAAAAGCGCTTGCGATAGAACTGGCAAAAAGGACGCGTTTTTTAAAGGATGAAGTAATCTCGCAGGAACTGGAAGAGGAAGAGAAAAAGGGCAAGGGGAATATTCTCGGTTTTTATAAAGTCTTTAAAGAGCACCTTATAAGCGGGCTTACAAAAGAAGACTTTGCAGACCTTTATTCACAGACCATCACTTATGGGCTGTTCGCCGCAAGAACAAGAACGGAAAACGGCTTTAACAGAAAGCTTGCTTATGACAGGATTCCAAAAACAATCGGAATTCTAAGGGATGTTTTCAAATTCATTTCTTTGGGAGAGCTGCCCCAGCAGATGGAATGGATTATTGACGATATTTCAGAGGTGCTAGCAACAACTGACGTTTATAAGCTGCTCGATGAATACTTCAGCAAGCACAAAGGAAAAGACCCGGTTGTCCATTTTTATGAAACCTTTCTTGCAGAGTATGACCCGAAGATGCGCGAAAAAAGAGGCGTTTATTATACACCTGAGCCGGTTGTCTCTTACATTGTCCGCTCACTGCATCATATCCTCAAAGAGAACTTTGATAAGAAAGACGGATTTGCCAGCCAGTCAGTAACAGTCCTGGATCCTGCGGCAGGAACGCTCACCTTTCTTGCCGAGGCAGCAAAACTGGCTGTTGAGGAATTCACTTCTAAATATGGTGAAGGGAAAAGAAAAGGTTTCATCAAGGAGCATATTCTCAAAAATTTTTATGCCTTTGAACTCATGATGGCGCCTTACGCAATCGGCCATCTGAAGATGTCGTTTCTTCTGGAGGAACTCGGCTATAAACTTCAGGCAGACGACAGGTTCAAGCTCTATCTCACCAATACCCTTGAGATGGAAGAACTTTCCCAGACAGAACTTCCGGGCATGATTTCATTGTCAGAAGAATCGCATCTGGCAGGGAAGGTTAAAAAAGAGCAGCCTATTCTCGTCGTCCTCGGCAATCCGCCTTATTCGGGTCATTCCTCTAACATCGGCGATTGGATATCAAAAGAGATCAAGGCTTATTTCCAGGTTGACGGCAAACCGCTTGGCGAAAAGAATCCAAAATGGCTTCAGGATGATTATGTGAAGTTTATCCGTTTTGCACAGTGGAAAATTGATCAGGCAGGCGAAGGGGTCTTAGGCTTTATAACAAACCACAGTTATCTTGACAATCCGACCTTCAGAGGTATGCGTCAGTCCTTGATGCAGAGTTTTGACGAGATTTATCTGCTCGACCTCCATGGCAACAGCCTCAAAAAAGAAAAATGCCCTGATGGTTCGAAAGATGAAAATGTCTTTGATATTCAGCAAGGCGTTGCTATTGCGCTGTTTATCAAGAAGAAAGGTCTCAAGAAAAAGATTTCATATTCTGAACTATGGGGTGTAAGAGAAGACAAATATGATTGGCTCAATAAACAGGATATTAAAGCAACAAAATGGAAGGCGATTAAACCCAAATCCGAGTTTTACCTCTTCATACCGCGTGATGAAGGTCTATTAAAGCAATATGAAACGTATCCTAAAATCACTGATATTTTTCCTGTAAACAGTGTTGGAATAGTCACATCAAGAGATAATTTTGTTATTGATTTCGACAGGAATGCCTTAAAAAGAAGGATAATGCAATTCAGGGATAAAAAGATGCCTGATGAAATTATTCAGCAGGCATATAACCTGAAAGATAAATCAAACTGGAAGTTGAAAGATGTACGAGAAGCAATTATCAAAGATGAAGACTGGGAACAGGCCATAACCAAAATTCTCTACCGACCCTTTGATGAGCAATGTATTTTCTACCATGATGCCGTCATAGAACGCTCACGCAAAGAAGTAATGCAGCATATGATGAGAGAGAATTTAGGGTTAGTGGCTGTAAGACAAGTTGCTGAAGGAATCTTTGATCATGTTTTTGTTTCAAATAGCATTGTTGAAAGTCGTGTTACGCTGAGTAATAAAGGAATAGCATTTCTCTTTCCGCTTTTTCTCTATAAGAAAAAAGACAACCCTAAAAAGCGTTCCTTAAGCAACATCATGCTTCTCTTTGAGCCGGAGGCGGAGTATGGGGTGAAAAAACCGAATCTATCTCCTGTCTTGATTGAGGAATTAACAAAAGAGTTTAAAAAAATGCCCTCTCCTGAACAAATCTTTTATTATATTTATGCAGTGCTCTACTCAAACATCTACAGGACAAAATATGCGGAATTCTTAAAAATAGACTTCCCGAGGATTCCATTCACAAGCGATTACAAGCTTTTCAAGAAAATGTCCGATTACGGCGAAAGGCTTGTTGAACTGCATCTTCTGAAATCATCAGAACTCGATACGCCTATTGCCAAATTTCAGGGCAAGGGAAACGACAAAGTCGAGAAGTTGCAGTACTTTGGATCACCCTCCCCTTTATCCCCTCCCGTCAAGGGAGGGGCAAGCAAACCAAAAGGCGAAGAGTCTCCCTCTCCCCTTGCGGGAGAGGGCAAGGGTGAGGGGGAATTGGGTCGCATTTACATCAATCAAACCCAGTATTTTGAAGGCATATCACCTGAAGTTTGGGAATATCAGGTCGGCGGCTATCAGGTCTGCGACAAGTGGCTGAAAGACAGAAAAGGCAGGCCATTGTCACTTGAAGATACAAAACATTATTGCAAGGTTGTCACTGCTCTAAAAAAGACAATTGATGTTCAGGCAAAAATAGGCAGCGCATATCCTGACATTGAGAAGGGAACAATTGGATTTTAAGCGTATATTATAACGAAACTTACACTATTCTGATTTATGGCTGAAGATGAAGACAACAATAAGAGCCGGTTATTGCGCGCTGAAATAAAAAGGCTGAGGAAGACACTTTCCGAACTTACGCCGTCACTTGAGGCGCTTCTCAAACGCCGCGGATTCCGAATATACAAAAAAGAACCCTCAGAAGACCTTGTGCTTCCTGCGAAGAGATTCCTTGATGATTTTTATGAAATGCTGAAAAAATACTCTTTCCGCCTCTTTATCAGAGACGTGATAAAGCATCAAGAATATTTTACGAAAGAGCAGGTCACAAGATATGCGACATCCGATGTGACGGATGCCTATGTTGATTTTCTTCTTTCTGTGAAGGTGGTTGAACCGGCAGGCGATGGCTTCAGGCTGATAAAAAGGCCGATAAAGAGTTTTGGCGAGACACTTGAATGGTTCCTTTGCGAAATCTTCAGAAGAGAATTTGCCGCTGAGTCAGCATGGGGAGTAAAATTTAAAAGGCCGAGGGTCGGCGGTGATTATGACGTCATTGCGAAGATTGACGGGTCAATCCTGTATATGGAGGTGAAATCTTCTCCTCCGAGGCAGATTTATAACAGCGAGGTTGCGGCTTTTCTTGACAGGACATTTGACCTGTCCCCTGAAATAGCGGTATTTTTTATGGATACGGAACTGAGAATGAAAGATAAGATTGTGCCGATGTTTGAGGAAGAACTGAAGAAAAGGTTCACCTCTCCACCTCCTGTTGCAAGGATTGAAAAAGAACTCTTCCAGATATGGAATAAAACCTTTATAATAAACTCTAAAGACAGCGTTGCAGGTAACATAGAAAAGGTGTTAAGCTGGCATTTCAGGGCAGGCAGAAAAGAGAGGGCTTAAAGGCTGTAAATAATAAAGATTTGCTTTATGTCATTCGTGCGAAAGCAGGAATCCAGGAAAAAAGGGAATCTGGATTCCGCATCAAGTGCGGAATGACGAAAAAAGAGGGGAGGTATAATGGATATATGTGCAGTCTGTGCATGGCGGGAAACATGCCAAAAAAAATTTTCAGTATCAGGCAAAGATCTCCGGTGTACTGACTTTGCCAGAGATGTAACTATTAAAGAAAAGCCAGAGGAAGAGAAGGAAGAAAAAAAGAAGGAGGGGCAGGGTTGATATACAACAAGTTCTTCGGTTTCAGGGAAGAGCCGTTTGGTGTGACGCCTAATCCGAAGTTCCTCTACATGAGCAAGAATTACGAGGAAGCAATTGCTCATCTGAATTTCGGCATATCAGAGAATAAAGGTTTTGTTATGCTCACAGGAGAGGTGGGCTCCGGAAAGACGACATTGATAAGGTATCTCCTTAATAACCTTGGTCATGATACTCATACCTCTCTGATAATCAATCCTAAGGTTGACCCTCTTGAGCTTTTAAAGCTCATAAACTATGACTTTGGCGTCACCGCCGCAGACAGTGCAGAGAAGGACAATCTTGAGGCGCTGAATAATTTTCTTCTTGACGCATTTTCAAAAAATGAAAAGGCAGTCCTCATAATAGACGAGGCGCAGGAATTGAGCCTTGAAAGCCTTGAGTTTATCAGGCTTCTGTCAAACCTTGAGACCGACACAAAGAAACTGCTTCAGGTGATTCTTGTCGGCCAGCCTGAGTTAAAGAGAATTGTTGCAAGCGAGCCGCTGAAACAGCTTGACCAGAGAATCGCTGTCAGATATCATCTCGAGCCGTTAAGCCGCGATGATACAACTATATACATAAATCACAGGCTGAGGATTGCAGGCGGCGGGGTGATAATATTTCCTACAAAAGGCATGAAACATATTTACAAATACAGCCACGGTATCCCAAGGCTTATTAACCTTGCGTGTGACAGGACACTGCTGTTTTCTTATTCAGAAGGCAAGACTAATATTGATGCAGGCATGGTAAGGAAGGCTCTAAGGGATTTGAGATCTCCTGACAGCAAGGGGAGGATAGGTTCTTTAAGGCCTGCAATGGTTGGAGTATTTATATTCCTTCTTATTGTAATCCTTGCATACGGCAATGTATCCAGAGAAGACAGTTATTTTGAGAAGATAAGCAGTATGTTAAAGGGGGTCAAGATAGAGGGTGATTTTTTCATAAGCGATGGGATATATAAGGTCTCCAATGAAGAACTTTTTGAGGCAGCCTGCACATTAAATCTCCTGAACATCTGGGGAGAAAAGGATTTAAAAGGCAGCGCTGAGGCGGATAAGGAGATAGCGAAGAGAGGTTTTTCTGTCTATAAATTCGGCAGCGACATTGATAAGGCGGTAAAATTCAATATGCCGTCTATCCTCTATATGAAGCATGGGAATACAAACAAGTGTGTGGTTCTCAGGTGGGTTGTGGAAAATGATGCAATGCTCATAGACCCAAGGGAAGGAAAGAATGTCCTGCCGGTAAAAACATTCAAGAATATGGTTACAGAGGGAGTGGTATTTTACAAAGACAGATATAGAGGCAATAACAGGATTTTATTGCTCCAGCAGGAGTTAAAGGCGCGCGGCCTGTACGATTATCCCGCAACAGGGGAATTAGAACCGAGGACAAAACAGGCATTAATGAAATTTCAGGAAAGGGAAGGGCTTGTGAAAACAGGCGAACTTGATGAGGAAACAGCAGTCATGCTTTCAAATACCGAGGGTGTGCCAAAACTGGTTCCGGAGTAAACCCAGTTAGAAAATGGATTTCTAACGGGGTAAACCTTTTCCTGTAATGTATTTTCTGAACTTAACCAGAATGATGCATTTTTTGGGCTAATATATTAGCTAATAATTTATTTCATAAATCCACAGGAGGATAAGATGGATATAAAAGAGCTGAAGGGTATTCTATCTGTCAACAATGGCATTCTGGAATTGAAAGATAAGGCAGGGCTGAAAAAAGTAATGGATGAGCTTATATATGAAGCGGTATTCACAGAAGATAAGGACAGGCAAATAGCGCTTTTTCTTTTAATAAAAGAGGCTGCAAAGGAAGCAGGCGCTGTCCCTGCGTCAATACAGGGGCTCTATGAAGAAATGGGGAAAAGCTATCCGGGGTTTACTGTGCCTGCAATCAATATCAGGGGGCTTACCTATGACACCGCAAAGGCAATATTCAGAAAGGCAAACGAGATGAATGTCGGCGCAGTCATATTTGAGATTGCTCGCTCAGAGATAGGTTATACAAAACAGCGGCCGCTTGAATATTCCACTGTTGTGCTTGCCGCTGCTGTAAAGGAAGGATTCAGCGGGCCTGTGTTTGTGCAGGGAGACCATTTCCAGCTTGTAAGAAAAAACTATCTTGCTGACCCGAAACCTGAAACAGACTATGTAAAAGGCTTGATAAAAGAGGCGATAGAAGCGGAATTTTATAACATTGATATTGACTCTTCCACGCTTGTAGACCTTGAAATGCCGACGACCAAAGAACAGCAGATGCCGAATTTTGAAAAAACAGCAGAGCTCGGGGCATATATCAGGGGAATTCAGCCAAAGGGTTTTGATATTTCAATCGGAGGAGAGATAGGAGAGATAGGAGGAAAGAACAGCAACCCTGATGAACTCAGGACGTATCTTGAAGGATTTAAGGAAACATTTAAGGCAGGCAAGGGATTGAGCAAGCTCAGTGTGCAGACAGGCACAGCCCATGGAGGAGTTGTGCTTCCTGACGGCACGCTCGCAAAGGTAAAGATTGATTTTGACACTCTGCGAACGCTGTCTGATATGGCAAGGAAAGAATACAATCTTTCAGGTTGCGTTCAGCATGGAGCATCAACACTCCCTGAAGAGGCATTTCACATGTTCCCTGAAACAGGCACATCAGAGGTGCATCTTGCGACAGGATTTCAGAATATCATGTATGACTGCAATGCCTTGCCTTCAGAATTCAGGAATGAAGTCTATCAGTTTATAAAGACAGAATACGCAAAGGAATGGAAAGAAGGGCAGACAGAAGAGCAGTTTATGTACAGCACAAGGAAAAAAGGTTTCGGTCCTTTAAAGAAAAAGTGGTGGGACTTGCCGTCAGATATAAAGAGTCCGATAATGAAAGAGCTTGAGGACAGGTTCGGACTTCTATTTGACAAGCTGAAAGTCGGCAATACACAGGATATTGTCAAAAGGACGGTAAAGCCTGTGAATGTAAAGAAAGAGATTCCAGAGTCTTTACAGAAAGAGCTATGAGGATATATAAATTAGGAAGGGCATGGTATCCTCGCTCATTCTCCCGATTTTCATCGGGATAAAATCGGGACTCCGAGAAAAAAAGGGGACGGAAACTAAAAGCAGGTAAGGCAGAGACTCAGAAAGTCCTGCCTTTGCACAGTGGCACTGACTCAGCCTTTTCGGGCTTCAAAAATCGTAGCAATGCCGAATGTTATTGAATGAACAGTTACCTCACTGAACCCGCAGGTCTCCAAAATGCGTTTGAATTCGTCAGAAGCTGGGAATGATTTAATTGACCTGGGCAGATAATTAAACGGTACATCTGTCTTGAGGACCTTCATTGCGATGAAAGGCATGACCTTGAAACAATATACTGTATAGAGCGGTTTAACCCGACGGTCCGTTGGAGGTGTGAGTTCAAGACAGCAGAATCTCCCCCCGGGCTTAAGGACCCTGTATGCTTCACGCAAGGCAGCGGCTGTATCGGTAATATTCCTCATACCGAAGGCAACTGTCACCGCATCGAAGGAATTATCAGAAAAGTTAAGATCTTTTGCATCAGATAAGGCGAAACTGATGTTGGATGACCTGGAATTGAGCTTCTTTTCTGCTTCGCCGAGCATTTCTTTACTGAAGTCAACACCGGAGACCGATCCCTCCTTCCCGACTTTCTTAGAGAGTAAGAACGCTAATTTACCGGTACCCGTACAGACATCCAGAACCTTCTCTCTTCCACGTAACTCCAGAAGGGAAACGAGTTTTTTTCTCCATCTCTGGTCAAGGCCAAAACTGAAAAATGAGCTCAAAAAATCAATGTCTGTTGCTATAGATGCAAATATCTCTTGTACGAAAGTATCTCTATTGCGCTGTGACATGATTTCCATAGCTCAGTATTCACCTCCCATGAGATTTGTTAGTTTTATTTTTACATAAAAAACGGTTTTATTCAAGTTTTTAATACCCCACAGTCTCTGCTGAATGCGTCCATTAGGAATTTCCCCATAAATTCAGCAAGATACATGTCCGTTAAAAGGGCGTCTAAAATCTTTTCGAAGTCCTTGAGCCTGCAAGGCTGAATTAAAAAAGCCATTGAATCCATTCTGAAAGAGGCTGATGTTAGAACTCTGAACCTCTGTCTGGACTTCCTGAGAAGAACCCAAGCATAAAAAACTAAACTTTTTTCATTCAATCAATGCTACCTTTATGTTAGAATTTTCGTAGTTGTAAAATAAACTCAATCTGGAGCTTAAGATGAAAGAAACAATTGCAATAGTTGTCGGAGGAGGGCCTGCACCGGGCATTAACAGCGTTATCAGCGCTGCGTCTATTGAGGCTATAAAAAAGGGCAAGAAGGTGATAGGCATAGTCGGAGGATTCAAGAGCCTTTTTGCAGGAGATAAGAAGAAGGCTTTAGAACTTACCTTTGATAATGTAAGCAAGATCCACATCACAGGCGGTTCAATTCTGAGAACATCAAGAGATTTTCCCGAGAGGGTGAAAGAACGTTTCAGAGTTCTTATGTCAACTTTGAAATCACTCAAGACAAGGTATCTTATTACAATCGGCGGAGAGGGAACTCTCTATATGGCAAGGTGGATAGAAAAAGAGGCGAAAGGGAGCATTGCAGTTGTCCATGTTCCAAAGACAATAGACAATGACCTGCCTATGCCCGGCGGAATGCCGACATTCGGTTATGAAACTGCAAGGCACTGGGGGGTTGAACTCGTAGAGAATATTCTTGAAGATGCGCGGGCAGCCGGAAGGTGGTATTTTGTGACAACGATGGGCAGGTATACCGGACATCTTGCGCTCGGCATAGGGAAGGCAGCAGGAGCAACAGTCACGTTAATCCCCGAGGAATTTAAGGAAGAAAAGCTTTCATTTAAAAAAGTTGCTGACATGCTTGAAGGCTCTATCATCAAAAGGCTTTCAATAGGCAAGGATTACGGTGTTGCCATTCTTGCAGAGGGGATCGCAAACAAGTTTGACCCTGAAGAGCTTCTGAGGCATGAATGTGTTGAGAAGGATGAGACAGGCAGGGTAAGGCTCTCCGAGATTCAGCTTGGAAGGGTGATGAAGATGCTTGTGAATAAGAGCCTTGAAAGCCGGGGCATAAAAGTCACAATTGTTGATAAAAACATAGGGTATGAACTTAGGGCTGCAAACCCGATTCCGTTTGATGCTGAATATACAAGGAACCTCGGATACGGGGCTGTGAAATTTCTTTTGATGGGAGGCACAGGCTCCATGGTAGTTTTTTATGAAGGCAAACTTAAGTCAGTGCCTTTCTGCGAAATGTTTGAGCCTGAGACAGGGAAGCCAAAGATGAGATATGTTGACATAACCGCTGAGCCGTATCTTGTCGGAAGGGAATATATGATGAGACTGGAGAAGGAAGATTTCAAGACTGAGAATATCAGAAAAATAGCAGCCTCGGCGAATATGAGAGTGAAGGAGTTCAAGAAGAGGTTTTTGTATATTGTGTGAACTATGACCATTCGTGAGCAGACAGAGGAGATTGAAAGAAAGACCCTTCACCCAAAGGCATGTCTTAGCGCAAACAGCAAAGGCAGGATGAAGCCTGAAAAAGAGGGCGAGATAAGGACATGCTTTCAGCGTGATAGGGACAGGATTATCCATTCAAAGGCATTCAGAAGATTAAAACACAAGACACAGGTATTCCTTGCGCCAAAGGGCGACCACTATAGAACACGTCTCACCCATGTCCTTGAGGTGTCGCAGATTGCAAGGACTATTTCACGCGCATTGAGATTAAACGAAGATTTAACAGAGGCGATTGCGCTCGGCCACGACCTCGGGCACACGCCGTTTGGACATGCAGGCGAGGCAATACTGAGGGAAATACATCCCGAAGGCTTTGACCATTATAAACAGAGCCTGAGGGTTGTGGATTTTCTTGAGCAGAACGGGAAGGGACTGAATCTCACTTACGAGGTAAGGAACGGCATTGTAAAACATTCAAAAGGCAAGGGAATGATTATTCCTGAAACAAAGGCAGACAGGGCAGAGACATTGGAAGGGCAGGTGGTGCGCGTCTCGGATATCATTGCCTATGTCAACCACGACCTTGACGATGCGATAAGGGCAGGGGTTATAAAAAGAACCGACATACCCAAAAAGATTGTCAATATTCTCGGTGATACACATTCAGGGAGAATAGACAAAATGGTAAAGGACTTCATATATCAATCCCTCGAAACAGACCTTGAAAAGCTCTCTATGAGTTCTGAGGTGTCATCAGCAACGTATATGCTGAGAGATTTTCTTTATGAGCGTGTGTATGAGAGCGATACTACAAAAGTAGAGTTCAGGAAGGCAAAAAAGATACTGGGGGATTTATACGAGTATTACCTTGAACATATTGAAGAGGTCTTTAAGGATATTCCTGCTGAGAAGAAACTGAACTCGGCTGCGAGTCGCAACGACAAACACAGGATGGTTTGTGACTTTGTCGCAGGGATGACTGACAGGTTTGCGATGATGACCTACGAACGCCTGTTCCTGCCCCAGCAGTGGACAGTGGTTTAGCCTTACTCCTCTTTCTCATCCAACCCGTAAAGTTTCC
>JAHILQ010000253.1 GCA_018896985.1 Nitrospinota bacterium | reverse complement strand
CGTCTCCTCTTACTAATACGGCTATTAGTAAGTATACATTGGTTTCTGTTTCTGTCATGCCGGCTTGTCCGGCATCTTTCTTTGAGGAGAGATTCCCGACAAGCGGGAATGACAGATGAGAACAATGTTCAGAAGAATTCTCAAAGAAGGGAATCATGGATTTGACGTCAATATCTTTCTTGCAATATCAGGATACTGGGCTATAAATCTCAGCTCGTCGTCAGTCATCGGTTTTTGTGTATGCAGATTAGCGTACTGAACAAGTTCAAGAACCTTTCTTGCTTCATTGTCATCGTGGAAGTGGATTCCGAGTTTGTCATAAACATGCCTGAAACCTTTAACACCGCCGTATTCGCCTGTTGTTATTATCCTTCCTGTCTCAAGGAGTTCCGGTTCACCCCTGCCGACATCCTCAGGGTCATAAAGCTCGTAATTTCTCCTGTCTTTTAAGGCTCCGTCTGCATGAATACCTGACTCATGCGCAAACGCATTTGAACCCACACCCGGCTGGTTTATAGGTATTGGAAGATTGAATGCATAGGATGCATATTTTGCAATTTTCCATGCATTCTTCAGAACTACATGCTCATCAAGATGGACTTTCTCACTTAAGCCGTGTGAGAACTTGAGAGCGAGGATTGTGGATACAAGGTCGCAGTTTCCACAGCGCTCGCCATAACCGTTTATTGTTGTGTTTATATAGGCATCAACACCGCTCTCTATTGATGCCTGTGCGCCGGCCACCGAGACCGCCTCAGCCATGCCGAGGTCATTGTGACAGTGCATCTCTATCGGAAACTTTGTTGCCAGCGCAAGCGCCTTTATCCTCTCGTAGATTGTTATTGGATCATCAGCGCCGAGCGTATCGCAGTATCTGAACCTGTCCGCGCCTGCTTCCTTGCCTGCCGCTGCAAACTCTATCAGCCTGTCAAGTTCTGTCCTTGATGCATCCTCGGCATTGAGCCCTACGGTCTCAGCGCCTGATTCCTTTGCAAGCTTCACAGCTTCAATCGTTGTTTTCAGAATGTCCTTAAATGTTTTTCTGCCCTGGAATTTCCCCTGTATCATTATCTCTGATGTTGATATGGAGATATTCAGGTGTTTTATCTCAGGGCAGTTTTTGAATGTGAGCTTTATGTCTTCCGGGATTGCCCTGCACCAGCCTTCAAGATGGATTCGCTTAATAGCGCCTGCCTTAACAAGTTCAAGATTCCCGTTTATATAATTCACTTCATGCTTGAGCGTAGGGAAGCCTATCTCACTCTGATACACACCCATCTCGTCAAGATAAAGATTAAGCATCGTCTTGGAAAGCTTTGGCAGAAGTATCCTTGATGTCTGAACACCGTCTCTGTTTGTAACGTCGATAAGATAAACTTTATTTTTCATGCTGCAAACCTCATTGCCAATTAAGTTTTGAAACTCCGGCAGTTTTATAGTATAACCAAACCGGACTTAATATTACAAATAGAGTTAAAGACCCAAATCCCGATTTAGAAAGTTGTCATTGCGAGCAAAGCGAAGCAATCTCGCCTTTGACAATTAGATTGCCACGAACCCTTCGGGTTCTCGCAATGACAGCCAATACAAGACATTGAAAAGTCTAAATCGGGATTTGGGAAAGATTTCTGAAAAGCCTTATTTCAGTACTTTCTGAGGCACACTTCAGGATATCAGGTGGGTATTAACCTTAATCTTTATCTGTTTCTTAATGCCTTCCACATAGGATTTCACAGCCTTTTCTCTCTTGTCAAATAAAAGCGCCTGCCTGAAAGCCTTTGCAGTCTGCTCATCTCCGGTTATATACCTGCTCTCATCATCTGTGAGGTCTACAGCCTCGCCTATAAGCCTCACCATTTTAATGAGAGTTAATTCATACCTCTTTATATTCTCAAAATATTCCGGAGTGAGCCTGTTAAGCTGTAATACCCTCATATATATATCCCTGTCAAAGACACCGTTCCTTGTAAATCCTGGCTCATTCATTATCGCCTCTTCAATCTCTTCATCGCTCACAGTCATGCCAATACTCCTGGCTGCAATCAGCAGCGCCCTTTCATCTATCAGGGAATCCAGAACCTTTTCTCTGAGTTTAAGTTTCTTCTCCATCTCGTCATTGAATTTTTCCTTATATATATCCCTGTAAAAATCCGCAGTCCTGTCATAGGCGCGCCCGTATTCCTCAACTGTTATCTTTTCCTTTCCTATTTCTGCAACAGGAACTGCTGTTGGTTGATCGAGCGGCCCTACACCCCAGAAGATGAATGTGAGGATTATAATAAAGAAGAGGATATAGAAAAATTTTGCATGTTTGCGCATCGCCCTGAGCATGTCAGCGCCTCTTATGCATAAAAGGGGACAGTCCCGATTCGGAGCCTGCCCCGTTAAATGCGGGGGCTTCGCCCGTAAATCTGGGACAGTCCCCTTGAAGGTTCTGGTTTTTGCCTGAATTAGCCGCGATATTTTCCCTTTGCATGTATCTACCTTAAAAGATTTTCTTTAATAATGCAAGTCCATAGCATGACAGTATAATTTTACTGCTGGAATGTGATAGTATCAATAAGTTTTCTTATTAAAGTCATGAATTTTAATGGCATAAAAAGATGTGCGAAAGGATGTATGCCCTTTATTTGTCTCTTCTAATGGACAAAACTCAATGAGACCAATTCCGGTTTTAATGTATCATCACATCAACCTGCATAAATGGGATATGGTCACTATAACTCCGGCGGTATTTGAAGGGCAGATGGAGTATCTCTATAAAGCAGGATACAGGACATTAAAGATAGACGAGCTCATTTCTTACATGAGCGGCGGATTGGCTTTACCTCAGAAAGCTGTGGTTGTTACCTTTGATGACGGCTGGCTTGACAATTATATATATGCATTCCCTGTGCTTAAAAAATATAAAATCAATGCAGCGGTTTTCTTAATCACCAACAGGGTAGAAAATGCGTCTTTGCAAAACATAGTTAAAGACAGCATTGCCTGGTTTAAGAAAAGGATGTTAATATATACAAACACAATTCTTTCAAGACTTTACCTCAAAATAAAGAAGAAATGAGTAAACATTGTTTGGGAAATTTGCTTGCTAAATATACAAGATTAGCAGACAGACTTTTATTTTTGTTTCTTTGTTGTCTGTTTTTCTTTATCCCCTTTGCAACCTCTCCGGCAGTAATATCTGGAGCTATTGCTCTGGCTATATGGATTTTTTCAGGAATGGCTTTCAGGGATAGAGATAAATGGCTTAAACAGAAATGGACACTTCCTGTTCTGGTTTTTATGCTTTTGCCATGGGCTGGCCTGCTATGGACAAATGATATTGCAGGTGGTCTGGATTTTGCTAAAAAAAGCTATTACTGGCTTTATGCCTTTGCCATTGCTTCAATGCATCTGTCAAGGGAACATATAAAAACTTTACTCAATGCATTTCTTGCAGGGCTGTTTTTAATTTCTGTTATCTCTTTGCTACAGTTTGCAGGCGTTGTGCCATTATTAAAGTGGCTGCCAACAATTTTTAGTGGAAAATCAATAACTGCTTCCCTTTTGCTTGTCTTTGGAATGCTGATATCATCATTTTATTTTTCAAAGGCTGAAGATGTGAAATCAAGAATTTTGATTTCTTCCCTCCTTTTGCTTTTTTTCATCATCGTATCGCTTGGAACAAGCAGGGCAGGATATCTTGCTTATATTTTACTGGGTCCAGTTGTAATGTATAATATTTTTGGCAAAAAAATTATAAAAGTCATTGCAGCTACCGCTATAACTATTTCGGTGTTATTTGTATCCCCTTCGGTTCAACAACGCACTAACCTCATATATAGTGATATAAGTAATTATCAACGAATGAATCCTAACACATCTGTAGGCTTGAGGCTGCACATGTGGACAGGCGCTGTTAAAATATTCTTAGAAAATCCTGTTATGGGCGTCGGCACTGGCGGGTATCAGTTAGCGATGAAAAAATATGAAACTCCAAATCTTGCGCCTATTCATAGTAATTTTAGCGATCCTCAT
>JAHILQ010000252.1 GCA_018896985.1 Nitrospinota bacterium | reverse complement strand
CTGAAG
This sequence comes from Nitrospinota bacterium, assembly GCA_018896985.1. GTDB lineage: Bacteria > Nitrospirota > Thermodesulfovibrionia > Thermodesulfovibrionales > UBA1546 > UBA1546. The sequence continues at coordinate 6,218 of JAHILQ010000252.1, read as the reverse complement.
GAGCGTGAGAGACAATTGGGAGGCACCCTGAGCGGCGGAGAGCAGCAGATGCTTGCAATATCAAGGGCATTGATGTCAGACCCGAAACTCCTTCTCCTTGATGAACCTTCATTGGGTCTTGCGCCGATAATAGTGAGCAGGATATTTAAGGCGATACAGAAAATAAATAAGGAAGGAGTTACAATCCTGCTTGTCGAACAAAATGCGCATGCAGCCTTAAATCTCTCAAGCAGGGGATATGTCCTTGAAAACGGCAGGATAAAGATGCACGGGCAGGGAAAGGATCTTTTGAATAGTGAAGAGGTAAAAAAGGCATATCTTGGAGAATAGAGCGCACGGAAATCAATCATTTTCTTGACTTTTTCCTGAACAATAGTGTTTAATAAACATTCCGGAGGTAATGAAAATCATGTATGCAATAGTAGAAACAGGCGGAAAGCAATATAAAGTCTCATCAGGCGACACGATAAAGGTGGACAAGATGGCTGAAGAAGCAGGCGCTGCCGTGACACTGGATAAAGTGCTTGCAGTAGTCAGGGATGAGAAGGACAAAAAGAATAAAATAGGCGCGCCTTATGTAAAGGGCGCTGAGGTGAAGGCTGAGGTAATAGGCGCTGTAAAAGGAGAAAAGGTAATTGTTCATAAGCAGAGGCCAAGAAAGGTATACAGGAAAACCAACGGCCACAGACAGCAGTATACAGCCCTGAAGATAAACGAGATAGTAATCGGAGGAAAAGATGGCGCATAAAAAAGGCGTAGGAAGTTCAAGAAACGGCCGCGACAGCGAGTCTCAATGTCTCGGTGTTAAGATATACGGAGGGCAGGCAGTCCGTGCAGGCAATATCATTGTAAGGCAGAGGGGCACAAAGTTTCATCCCGGTTTTAATGTCGGAAAAGGATCTGATGACACTCTTTTTGCAAAAGTTGACGGCAAGGTTGCTTTTGAGAGGAAGAACCGCTCAACCCAGCGCGTAAGCGTATATCCCGCAGCAGAGCCCGCAGCAGAAACAGTGTCAGTGTAAGTGTTTAGTGTCAGTTACTGACACAGTTCACTGTCACTGAACACTCATTACAAAGCTGTTACAACCAACATAAAGCCGATGAGCATGAGAACTGCGCCAAGGAATCTCTCTTTAATATTTTCTTCCCTGAAAAGAAAGTAGCCGTACATTATCCCGATAATCAGGCTTAATCTTTTTACTGAAATCATATAAGCAACTTTCGTAAGGCTCATTGCAAGCATGTGTGTTGCTGCCATGACGGCAAGGAAGATACCCGGCAGGACAAGTTTCTTGAATTGTTTGTCCCTGAAAAAAACTCCCAGTTCATTTCTGCCCATCCAGAATGCTATCGGAGCAAAGAAAACAGTAAGCGCTGTGAAATAAGTTACGGCAAAAAACAAAGGAGAGGAATGCTCTATTGCTACCTTTCCAAAAGAAGCGGTAAGGCTGTAAATCACTGCCACGCCTATCATCATAATTGACCCTTTTTCTCTTGCTATGCTCCTGAAAGGCTCAAATATGCCTTTTTTTATTTCACGGATATTCAGTGTATAACTTCCAACTGCGATTAGAAATATTCCTGCGCCTCCCCGGAACGAGACTTTCTCACCAACAATCAGATAAGAGATGAAAATCAGAAAAACAGGTGTCAGTGCAAGGAACGGAAGCGTGAGGCTGAGAGGAGAAAGGCGCAGCGCTTTGATGTAAAGAACAATCGTCACTGTTTCAAGCGGCACAAGAATCGCAAAGGCTTTATAGAATTCCGCATCAAGTTCAGGCACGGGAACAAAGAGCCATATAATCAGGAGCAGGGGGAGTGAAAAGAAGAACCTGAACCATGCGACAAGATATTCATTGCTGTTTTTCAGCGCCTTTTTTGTAAGCGCATCGCTCGTTGCGAGAGTGAAAGCTGATATCAATGCAAAAACAACCCACATCGGACTATTTTACAAAATAAGAAAGGACTTATGATAAAATATTTTTTATGGAAAAGAAAATTAAAAAACAACTCAAGGACTCAGGAGTTTCAATTGTTTACCTATTTGGTTCCATGTCATCGGGCAGAACTTCTCCTATGAGCGATGTAGATATAGGGATTGTTTTAAAAGCAATTCAAGGTCTGACATTATTTTTAGTTGTATGTCCGGCTTGTATGGATTAACTCAGCGCTTTAGCAGTATAGCAATGTCAATATCACTTGAAGCGGTTTCACTGCCAATTGCTGTAGAGCCGAAGAGATAAACAGCGGAAACCTCTCCTCTGTCCTTGAAATAATCTTTTATTTGTTTTAAGAAATCTGTTTTCATGCAAAAATTATAACACAGATTCCGTTAAACTACGCATAGCCCTGCCGAACAACCTCCCGCCGATAAGGATGATTTTTTATTTTTCACTCGCGAGATAGGCAGCAAACAGCTTTAAATTCTCTTCCATGAGGTTAATATATTTTTGCTTGATTCTTTCAAAGATTTCGTTTGCGGTGGATTCATCATAAATGTGAGATGTTTTATTCCTGTCCTCAAGCATGTCAAGTAGCAGCTCTCCGCCTGTCAGAAAACCTCGGTGCGCGCCCTCTTTTATGCACGATAGCAGTTATATTTGACAAAAGGCATCTGTGTATAGTTTAATAATAACTCTTTCGTTCTATTCGGGCGGGTAGCTCAGCTGGGAGAGCACAGCCCTTACAAGGCTGGGGTCACAGGTTCAATCCCTGTTCCGCCTACCATAATGGGGTGGTAGTTCAGCTGGTTAGAACGCCGGCCTGTCACGTCGGAGGTCGCGGGTTCGAGCCCCGTCCACCCCGCCATTACTTCACTATCATGCCTGCGTAACCCACTACTTGGTCATAGTCTCCGCTGACTTCGCCTGATGTGGAGTATTTTACGAGCCTTGCCTCAATAGCTCCGAGCGCCTTTGCCGCAAAGAGCATCACTGCTGCCGGAAGATAGCCGCACATGGAAATCCTCTCCCTTGATACAACAGTATAAAGCCCTTCAGGGTTTAGGGACTTAATCATTTCTATCGCTTTTTTGTCTTTCTGTCTTGCAACATCATCAGGCACATAATGGCTCATATCAGAGCTTGCAACTATGACAGCGGCGTAATTAACCTCTTTTATTGATTTTGCAATCCCTTCTCCGAGCAAACGGCATTCTTCAAGAGAAGCCGACATGACTGCAATCGGCACGATCTTCGGCTCTGTGGAAAAATAAGCTATGAACGGAAGCTGCACCTCAAGTGAATGCTCAAATGTATGAGCGTTTGCATCTTTTGAAATTATCGGTGTGTTTGCGGCTATTCTCCGCGAAAGTTTTTCATCTATAGAGAAAACACCTGTTGGTATTTCCCATTCGCCTGATGCCATCATGGAAACCTTTGCGCCGAGGCCTGTATGGTTCGGGCCTATAAGCACGAATGTCTTCGGAAACTCTATTGCTGAGTATACCTCTCCTGCAACAGAGCCCGAGTATATGAGTCCGGCATGAGGAGCGAGTATCCCGATTGCATGTTCTTTTACAGCATTGCTGTTTATGTATTGTTTGACCTGCTGTGTCAGTTTTGATGCTGTGCCTTGGTAGAACTGTCCTGCAACTGCCGGCGGCCTTCTCATGGTTCTATTAACCCCGAAAATGCAATTATCTTCATATCAACAAGTGCGTCATATCAGCATGGGCATGAACGCCCTCAAAGTCTTTTGATTTCAACAAGATTTTATCTTATGCCATGATACAATTCATAATGGTTTTTGCCATAATTTAATGCGTTCAAGAATTCCATCATGGCATATTAAAGGTGTTGCTGCAAAATACTTTTCAGTCATCCATGCCCCTGCTAAACACATTTTTTTAAAAGACCTCTTCAGTTTCCTGATATGCCCTGTCACTATAGTTTTCAAACCTTGTGTAATGCGGAAAGAATGCGAGGTTGATTGTTCTGGTTGGCCCGTTTCTCTGCTTTGCGATATTGACTTCTGCCTTGCCCTTGTCATTAGAATCCTTATTGTAGAATTCATCCCTGTAGAGGAAGATTATGACATCCGCATCCTGCTCTATTGCGCCTGACTCTCTCAAATCAGAGAGATTAGGCCTTTTGTCGTTCCTTTGCTCTACGCCTCTGTTTAGCTGGCTCAGCGCTATTACAGGCACCTCCAGTTCTTTAGACAGCGCCTTGAGCGAACGGGATATCTCGGAGATTTCCTGTTCCCTGTTCTTGTCAAAGCCTCCTCTGCTTCTCATCAGCTGGAGGTAGTCTACTACTATAAGGCTTAACCCCTTGTGTTCAAGTTTAAGTCGCCGCGCTTTAGCCCTCATCTCAAGGACATTTATGTTTGAGGAATCATCTATGAAGATAGGCGCCTCTGTGAGTTTCCCTGCGGCATTGGTGAGTTTGCTCCAGTCCTCTTTTCTTATGAAACCTTTTCTTACGCTGTTGGAATCAACCCTTGCTTCTGAACAGAGCATCCTCAGCGCAAGCTGTTCCTTTGACATTTCCAGACTGAATATTGCGACAGGTTCTTTTAACTCAACACCGACATGACGGGCAATATCCAGGCTGAACGCTGTTTTTCCCATAGAAGGCCTTCCACCTATTACTATCAGGTCGCCCTTCTGAAATCCTGATGTCAGCTCATCCACCTGTGTAAACCCGGATGCAACACCTGTTATTGCGCTCTTTTTGTCATAAAGATACTCTATAGTCTCAAAGCTGCCCTTTATCAGGTCTTTCAGGGTTACAAAGGATGCCTTTATCCGTTTGTCTGATATGTCAAAGATTATTCTCTCTGCATTATCAACAAGTTCGTCGGCATCCATGTTGTCTTCGTAAACCTTGCCTGCAATTTCAGAGGCGGATTTTATGAGTGATCTCATGAGAGATTTTTCGCGGATTATCTTTGAATGATATTTTATGTTCGCAGCGGTGGGAACCTGGCTTGCAAGGGCAGAAAGATATGGTTCTCCGCCCACTGCGTCAATGTCGTTTCTTTTCCTGAGTTCTTCTGAGATTGTTATCAGGTCAATAGGCTCGTTTTTTTCAAAGAGTTCTATCATCGCATCAAAAATTTTCCTGTGAGATTCTCTGTAAAAATCTTCACGCGTGATAATCTCGATGATTTTCGGAAACGCATCATTTTCTATCATGATTGCGCCGAGGACAGACTGCTCTGCCTCAATGTTCTGAGGCGGCAGCTTGTTTGTTGTCAGGTCTGTATCTTTCATGAAAATCCAGTTCCTTATTCTGCAACGACAGCAATGTTCAGTTGTGTTGTTATATCAGAGTGAACCTTTACGCTCACAGTGTAAGCGCCGAGCCTTTTAATCGGCTCTTCTATAGATATTTTTTTCTTGTCTATATCAATGCCCTCATTTTTGAGCGCTGATGCAATGTCCATCGAGGTTATGGAGCCGAAGAGCTTCTCTTCTTCGCCTGCTTTTGCCTTTATGGTCAGGTTAAGCGATGCTATTTTCTCGGAAAGTGTCTGAGCCGAGTTCTTCTGTTTCTTTGCCTTTTCCTGAATCACCTTTTTCTGGTGCTCAAGCTCCTTTATATTTTTTGTGATTGCCTCCACTGCCAGTTTTTTGGGGATAAGAAAATTTCTTGCATAACCTTCAGCGACATTGACAATATCGCCCATCTTGCCGAGATTCTTCACGTCTTCTTTGAGAATTACTTTCATCTGCAGGTCTCCTTTTGGTTTGCAAGTTAAAAGTTGAAAGTGAAAAGTGAAAAATTAAAATGAAGATATTTTAAGCTCTTGACTTATTACTCTTAACTCTTTGTTAATCTATTTTGATTAAAACCACAACAAAAATCAAGGGTATTCCATTTACCCCGTTAGAAGACCTTTACCCTTCTAACGGGGTTTACGGCATAACCTTAAACGGCACAGGTATAAATGTCAGGATGAATATTATTGTTGTAATCCACCCGATGAGTCTTCTTCTGCTGTCCAGAGGCGTTTCCCAGTACATAACAGGCGGATGCCGAAGCCCCAGAATAATCAGCAGTATTGCCCATATTATCCATCCCTCCCATAGTAAAAAGCCGAGCATTATCATGGAAAGAACAAGGACCTTTGACATGTTCTCATGTTTTTCGCCCAACAGGGCATAAGCAGTGTGTCCTCCGTCAAGCTGTCCTACAGGTATCAGATTTAACGCTGTGACAAAGAAGCCTATCCACCCTGCAAATGCAATGGGGTGCAAAAGCACATCGTAT
>JAHILQ010000251.1 GCA_018896985.1 Nitrospinota bacterium | reverse complement strand
GCAGGGGTGGAAAAGGTATTTGCAATCCTTAAAACCATAAATCCCTTTGCCTTTATTGCCGTAATATTTATCTATATTTTTTCTATATACGTTTCATCAATACGGTGGAGGCTCCTGCTGCCCGAGGAATTTAAGGGGAAAAGGCTTTTCTCTTTTTACCTTATCGGCTCTTTCTTTAACACATTTCTTCCGGGCATTGTCGGCGGAGATGCCGTAAAGACCTATTATCTTTACAAGGAGATAAACAAAGGCAGCCTAAGTTTTGCCTCTGTCTTCATGGACAGATACATCGGCTTCATTTCCCTGATGACAATAGCGCTTATATCTTTTGCCGCAGGATTTAAATACGTAAAGGGGTCTTTGATTGAATGGCTCCTGCCAACCATACTCCTGTCATTTCTTCTTGGAAGCTTTGCAATCTTCAGGCTCCGTCTCGGCAAAAGGATAAAAGTACTTTCAGAATTTTACGGATACTTCAGCGAATACAGCAGACAGAAGGCGCTGCTCATAAAAACTCTGATGCTCTCATTTATTATCCAGGTAATGGCCATCTTATCAATGTATATAATTGCGCTGGGTCTGGGACAGCAAATATCTCTCTTATACTTTTTCATTTTTTTTCCTATAATAGTAACAATCTCTACTCTGCCTATTTCTATATCAGGAATCGGGCTGAGAGAGGGAGCGTTCGTCCTTTTATTCGGAACGGCAGGAGTTAAACCTGAAATGGCAACAGCGATGTCATTTGCATGGTTTTTATCCACCGCATCCGGAGGGCTTGTCGGACTTTTTGAATATTTAAGACTAAAAAAATAACAGGAAGGATGGTTTCTAAAATGACAGGGAAGGTTGTGGCAATTAACACGAGTGACAAAAAAGGCATGCGTAAAAAGACAGTCAAAGAAGCTGTAATAAAAATAGACTATGGAATTGAGGGCGATGCTCACGCCTCATCCGAGTGGCACAGGCAGATCAGCCTTCTTGCGCTTGAAAGCATCAAAAAAATGCAGGCGCTGGGCTTGAAGGTAAAACCGGGTGATTTTGCAGAGAATATAACAACCGAGGGCATCAATCTCCCTGAACTTCCCATAGGCACAAAAATGAAAGTTGGCGAGGTTGAACTGGAAGTAAGCCAGATTGGCAAGGAGTGTCATACGCGCTGCGCCATATATTATCAGGCAGGCGACTGCGTTATGCCAAAGGAAGGCATATTTGTAAAAGTGATTAAGGGCGGAAAAATCAAAAAAGGAGACATAATTAGTGTCAGTGTCAGTGTCAGTGATTCGTGTCAGTAATTGTTTGATAGGAAAACAATAAATGAGCAAAATTAATATTGCAAAAGAAATTAGCAAGATGTTAAACAAACTGATTAAATCTTTATCTGGCACTGACACTAAACACTGACACCATGATTACTGTTGCGATACTAACATTAAGCGACAAGGGTTCAAGAGGAGAGAGAGAGGACTTGAGCGGCGCTGCTATTGCAGACATACTAAAAAGCATAAGCGCGGTGGTTGCTCATTATGATATCCTGCCTGATGAAAAGAGCATGATAAAAGAAAAGCTTATTGAATATTCCGGCAAAGTTGACCTGATACTTACAACAGGCGGCACGGGTCTTTCACCGAGGGATGTTACACCTGAGGCAACTCTCGAAGTAATCGAGAGGGAGATACCCGGCATTGCAGAGGCAGTCAGAAGTGAAGGTTTGAAGAAAACAAAGAGGGCTATGCTTTCAAGGGCAGTGGCAGGTGTAAGGGATAAAACACTAATAATAAATCTTCCCGGCAGTCCGAAGGCTGTGAAAGAGAATCTTGAAGTTATAATTGATGTAATCCCTCATGCGATTGAGAAAATAAAGGGAGATACAAAAGAATGTGCAAACAAATGAAACACACATGCCCCGAAAGCTTTCGGGGTACAAAAGTGAATGAAAATGTCATTCCCGCTTGTCGGGAATCTTTCTTGAAAAAGGATGCTGGACAAGCCAGCATGACAAGGATAGGTATTTACAGATGAACGATGTGTCTTTTCCTTTGGCATTCTTGGCCGGCATATTGTCATTTCTTTCGCCGTGTGTTCTGCCTCTTGTTCCTTCTTATGTCTCGTTTATAACAGGCATGTCCTTTGAGGACCTAACAGGAAGCGCGGACAGGAAGCGAGTGCGGAATCTTACAATCGCAAACTCACTTGTATTCATAGCAGGATTCTCTGCCGTATTCATTGCGCTCGGCGCATCATCATCTGCAGCAGGACAGATTCTATTCCAGTATCAGGACTCTATAAGGATTATCGGTGGAATACTCATTATAATCTTCGGCCTTTTCATAGCAGGTTTTCTTAAGCTTGATTTTTTGATGCGGGAAAGAAAGGTGCACCTTGGCGGCAAACCTGCCGGATACATCGGAACATTCGCTATCGGCATGACATTTGCCGCTGGATGGACTCCGTGCATAGGCCCTATCCTTGGCTCAATCCTTCTGTTTGCAAGCGCAAAAGGCTCTGCGGTCTATGGAATAAAACTGCTTTCCGTATATTCGCTCGGGCTTGCAGTGCCGTTTTTCATATCTTCGCTTGCGATGAACAGTTTTTTGAGCTATTCGAGAAAACTCCAGAGATATATGCGGGTGATAATGGTTATAAGCGGCATACTTCTGATAGCATTCGGCATAATACTGCTCACTAACAGGCTGAAGGATATTGCTGGTCTTCTTCCTGACTTCGGGATAAAATTCTAACTCCGCATTTTTTCCAAGATAGAACGGGGTATCGCTCCTTCACGAACTATTTTTATACTTTCCCCCGCAGCATCCACAATTGTTGAAGGCAGTCCTCCGGCAGTCCTGCCTCCGTCTATCACCATATCTATCTTCTTGCCAAAATATCTTATGACTGAATCAGCATCCTCAGCAGGCGGAATTCCTGAAGGATTCGCGCTCGTTGCTGTAATTGGAAATCCTGCCTCTCTTACAAGATAAAGCGCTGCTGATTCTCCAGGAATTCTCACCGCAATCCTGCCTGTGTCAGCAGTAAGATATGGCGACAAACCTTTTTTTGCTTCCAGGAGCAGCGTTAACGGCCCGGGCCAGAACTTATCCATAAGCGATTCAGCAATCTCATTCACAAATACAGCAATCATTGACAGAGATGCCCTGTTCCCGATAATCAATGGCATCGGTTTTTCTTTAGGCCTTTTCTTCAGTTCATATAGTTTTCTGAGAGAGACTTCCTTATCAAATTTTACCCCGAG
>JAHILQ010000250.1 GCA_018896985.1 Nitrospinota bacterium | reverse complement strand
GTTTTACAGCGCAATTTCAGAGCAGATAGAAAAGCTCCGGGAGTTAAACATTGAATACGAAGTTATCCCAGGCGTTTCATCCGCAATGGCCGGCGCTGCAATACTCGGACAGGAACTTACAATCCCTGAGATAAGCCAGACCGTAATATTCACCCGTATTGAAGGGAAAACGCCTGTGCCGGAAACAGAAAAACTCAGCGAGCTTGCAAGGCACAGAGCGACAATGGTCATATTTTTAAGTGTTGGGATGATCGAAGAAGTTAAGAGCGAACTTTTGCAGGGCTATTCCGAAGACACACCTGTTGTAATCATTGAAAAGGCTACTTGGAAGGAACAGAAAGTCGTAAGAGGACAGTTAAAAGACATTGTAAGATTAGTTAAGGATGCAGGCATTAAAAAGACTGCATTGATATATGTTGGAGAATCGCTGAGGGCATCCGAAAAATCTTTAGGCAAAGAATCAAAACTGTATCACAGGGATTTCAAGCATGGCTACAGGAAGTGAGAAGTCAGAAGTGAGTCTCCTTCGGCGACCCGCCGAGGCGGGAAGTAAGAAGTCAGTTATTAAAACTGCAATTTTTTATATAACAGATAATGGTTTTAATCTTGCCAAAAAAATTAAAAGACTTTATTCGGATGTCGAAGTTCTTAAATTTAAATCGGAAGCTGTTTCCGAAGCCTGGAATGAGCGCGGGAATCTCATCTTCATCATGGCATCAGGCATTGTTATAAGGACTGTTGCGCCTCTGATAAAGGATAAGCGGACAGACCCTGCTGTTGTTGTGCTTGATGAAAAAGGGGGATTCGCCGTCAGTCTTTTGAGCGGGCATCTTGGGGGCGCAAACAAAATTGCAAAAGAGATTGCAGATTTCCTCAGCGGGCAAGCTGTTATTACAACCGCATCAGATACTAACAACCTGCCTGCAATAGATTTATGGGCTAAAGAAAATGACTTAGTTATAGAGAATTGGGATACTGTTCCTGAGATATCAACAAGGTTTTTAAACAGCGGCGAATTGAGGGTTTATTCGGAAGTTGAGATAAAGATGCCTGAGGGATTTTTGAGAGTAGACAAGCCAAGTTCCGCTGATGTGCTGATTACAAACAAGCAATTCAAAATTCAAAATTCAAAATTCAAAAATAAAATTTATCTGCGTCCCAAAAATCTCATTATCGGCATTGGCTGTAACAGCGGGACCTCTGTAGATGAGATTGAAGATGCTGTCAAAAGAGCGCTGGCTGAAAAAAATTTCTCTTTCCTCTCAATTCACAGCGTCGCAACAATTGACATCAAGGCAGATGAGAAAGGCCTTAATGAATTTGTCCGGGAATATGGATTTCCCATAAAGACATTTACTGCTGATGAGTTAAATAAAATCAGTTCGGAGTCAGGAGTTCGGTCTATCCGACCCGTAGGGAGTTCGGAGATTGTTTTTAAGGCAACAGGCGCTTATGCAGTTGCAGAGCCCGCAGCATTGCTTGCATCAGGAGCAGATGAGTTGCTTGTGAGAAAGCAAAAGATTGGAAATGTGACAGTGGCAGTGTCAGAAATAAAGTCAGGTGTCAGGTGTCAGGTGTCAGGAGCTGCTTTACCCCCCCATCCCCCCCTTGACAAGTGGGGGCGTAGGGGGGGTAAAGGGAAAATCTATATTGTCGGAACTGGCCCCGGAAGTGTTGAACATATTACGCCTTATGCCCAAAATGCAATAAGAAACTCCGATGTAATAGTCGGATACGGCACATATCTTGAGTTGATAAAGGAATTGATAAAAGACAAAGAGATTTTATCAACCGGGATGACGCAAGAGATAGAAAGATGCAAAAAGGCTGTTGAGCTTGCAATGAACGGCAAAACTGTTTCCGTAATCAGCGGCGGCGATCCCGGAATATACGCAATGGCAGGGCTGGTATTTGAACTCCTAAAAGACCGTAATGCGTTATGCGTTATGCGTTATGCGTTAAAAGACAAAAACTCGTCACCCATTACGGATTACGCTTCACGAATTTATGTCGAAGTCATACCCGGCATCTCTGCTCTAAATGCCTGTGCCGCAAGGCTGGGCGCACCGCTTATGCATGATTTTGCCTCGATCAGTTTATCGGACAGGCTTACTCCATGGGAGTTGATAGAGAAAAGGCTTGATGCAGCAGCCAAAGCTGATTTTGTAATTATACTTTACAACCCAAAAAGCAAAGGAAGGGCCGAGCATATAGACAGGGCGCGGGAAATTATTTTGAAATGCCGGAAACCTGAAACACCCGTCGGCATAGTAAAAGGCGCAATGAGAGAGAATGAAAGGGTAATCATCACTGATTTAAAGAATATGCTTTTGCATGATATTGATATGCAGACAACTGTGATAATAGGCAATTCTCAGACATTCGTGTGGGATAACAGAATGATAACGCCAAGAGGATATGAAAAAAAATTACTAAGGCGGTCTTAAGTAAAGCAACACAATTTTTGTCATTCCCGCTTGTCGGGAATCTTTCTTTTCCTGAAGGATTGCGGACAAGCCGCAATGACAGAATTAGGCATCAGTGTATCCGTACTTATAGTCGTCTTAGTGAAAGTTAAAAATGAAGAGTGAAAAATTAAAACCTGCCGCCTTTCTCTGGGATGAATCTTTTTTATGGGGGCTGATGGCTTATAAAGCCATGAAAGCAAATGGCATGTCCTTTGAACTCATCCGCACAGAAGACATAAAGAAAGGACGCCTTAAAAATTATGCCATGCTCTTTGTTCCCGGAGGCTGGGCTTCAAATAAATTAAAGCCGCTCGGAAGCAACGGCATTGCTGAAATAAAAAAGTTTGTGCGTAACGGCGGAAATTATCTCGGATTCTGCGGAGGCGCAGGGCTTGCAACGCTTGACGGCATAGGGCTTTTGAATATCAAAAGAAAGCCGACAAAGGAAAGAGTTCCAAGCTTCAGCGGAAGGATTTATCTCAATGTAAATGAACACCCGATATGGGAAAGATTCAAAATTCAAAATTCAAAATTCACATCAAAAAACTCCGAACTCAAAACTCCGAACTCAAAACTCGTCTTCCACGCCTGGTGGCCCTCACAGTTTTTAACAGAAAACAGCAGCTTAAAAATACTCGCAACTTATGGCAACGCCCTGCCTGATTCATTCAGCTCTGATTTGAATGTCGGTGATGTAGAAATGAATAGCAACTGGACAGAGCTTGAAGAGATTTATGGAATTAATCTCAACCCGAAGAGATTGAAGGATGAGCCTGCTGTAATAGAGGAGACTTTCGGTAAAGGCAGAGTAATATTGTCACTTATACATTTTGATACGCCTGATGATGCAAACGGAGCAATGGTTTTGAGGAATTTATGG
>JAHILQ010000249.1 GCA_018896985.1 Nitrospinota bacterium | reverse complement strand
GGCCTTTTTCATAAGCTTATTAAGGAGTATGCCTGTTGCTTTTTTCTGGAGCGAGAATTCAAAGGCGTCCTTCAACTGGCCGAGTATCTGGGGCTCGCCGACCACCATCGAATCAAGGCTCGCCGCAACCCTGAAGACATGTTTTACGGCGCTTACATTCTCATGAGTGTAAAGCGCTGTTTCGAGCGAGGCCCTCTCTATTCCGTGAAATACGGAAAGAAAGTCCTTTATGGACTCATATGTCTTTGCAGGATTATTCACGTTCACATACATCTCGACCCTGTTGCATGTTGAGAGTATGACAGCCTCTTTAATGTCAGGAAGCGCCTTTATTTTCTGCAGTCCCTCTTCGAGCTTAGGGCCGTTAAAGGCAAGCTTTTCCCTGACATCTATGCCAGCTGTTTTATGGTTGAGTCCGACAACAAGAATGTTCATAGAAAGACATGAAGACCTTTTCTTAGTAGTTTAATGCCGAAAAATGCGATGATGATTGTGAGGAAACCGATTATTGAGAGTATTGCAGCCCTCTTCCCCCTCCAACCGGCAATAAGCCTTGTGTGAAGCACTATTGCATAAATGAGCCACGTGACGAGGGCCCAGACCTCTCGCGGGTCTCCCCTGAGATAGCTGCCCCATGCCTTGTCAGCCCATACAGCGCCGGTTATGATTGCAAGTGTGAGTAAAGGGAATCCGATGGTGATGAGCCTGTAACTTATCTCATCGAGGCTCTGAAGGCTCGGCAGTCTCTGGAAAAGACCGCTCGGATGTTTGGATTTTACATAGTGTTCCTGCACAAGATACATGATTCCAAGGCCGAACGCCATTGCAAATGATGCATTGCCGAGGAATGCAAGCACTGTATGAATCCCGAGCCAGTAGCTTCGGAGGACAGGATCTAAAGGTTTTATCTCTCTCGGAAGCATGGAGGACGAAAGCATCAGCACAAATACAACAGGCATTATAAAAGAGCCGAGAAGGCCAATCTTATACCTGAATTCAAGGAAGAGGAAAAGAAGCACGGTACACCACGTAAAAAAAGACGTCGCTTCATGAAAGTTTGTTATCGGTACATAGCCTGCGTCGATGTAGCGATAGATGATATTCACTGTATGAAGTAGAAAACCGACAACCACTGATGAAAGCATTAACTTGGCTGTTGTCTTTGACCCCTTGAATAGTTCGACAATGCTTATTATCATTGCCGCAAAATATAATGTCAGTGCAAGTTCAAAAAAAAGTGTAGTCATCAAAAACAACCAAGCTGGCAGTCCGTGATTTTTATCTTGAGCCTGTCAGCGGCATTACCGACAATTTTATAGGTCACTCCAATCTCCTCTGCGATTTTCCTTGCAGCGCTGCATGAAAGTTTGCCTTTGACAGCCTTTCTCTTAATCTCTTCTTCTATTTCTATCCTGTTTTTCATTTGCCTCTCATTTCAGCAATTTCTGTATGTAATCCAAGCATTCACCAAATCCTGACACCGGTGTAAAAACAACCTTAAATCTCTTTGCCTTTTCAGGCAGTTTCATGGAAGGTTCATCCTCAAATAAAATTATGTCTGCAGTTTCAAGAACTCTTTCAGCGCTTTTCTTCAAAGCGCCGCCATGCCTTCCAGATACAAATATTACAATATCAGGTTTTAAAAACTCAATTGCGCTGTTGCCTTCCACTATTATCCCCCTGAGATTGGAAAGCCTGTCAACAGCCATGGGAAGAACCTCCTTGAGTTCTCCCGGAGGCGATTGGACCCACAGCACTTTTTCGGCGCCTGCATTAATGAGCCTTGCAGTATCTTTGCTTTCCTGCGTTAGTGTCTCATGATCATCAATTATTGAGGCGTAAATGGCAGTTTTTGTATATTTGATTGCGCCCCATCTGTTTTTAGTGTCAGTGTAAGTTTTTAGTGTCAGTTTTTCTTTACCGACACTGTCACTATTCACTGACACATTCGCGATTTTAGTAAGGTGTTTAAGCAGTGCTTCTGCCGCAGTTGTTTTGCCGGCTCCGCTGTGGCTGCCGCCGATGCCTATAATAAACGGCCTTTTATCAGCTATGCCTTTGTCTCTTCTAATTGATTGACCTCTTCTTTATATCCGCAATCTTTTTTATGGCACTGGAGTATTATAGCGCCTCCCTTGAGTCTTTTTTCAAAAAGGAAATCAGCGTTGCATTGGGGGCATTTTTTAAGCGCCGGTTTATACCACGATGCAAACCTGCATTTCGGGAAGTTGCCGCAGCTCCAGAAAAAATTCCCTTTCTTAGAACGCCTTTCAATTATATCCCCGCCGTCTTCAGGGCACTTGAAACCTGTGGCTATCGGTTTTGTTGTCTTGCATTCAGGATATTTTGAGCATGCGAGGAATTTTCCGAATCTGCCTGATTTAAGCGCCATTGGTGAATCGCACTTGGGACATTTTTCATTCGTTGTCTCAACCTTCTCTTCTGCAACCTTTATATTGCCGTTTTCTTCAGTTACAAAATTTTTTGTATTCTTGCATTCGGGATAGCCTGAACAGGCAAGGAACTTTCCGTTCCTTCCCCATTTGATGACCATTGATTTTCCGCATTTTTCACATTTTACGTCTGTTGGTATATCTTCCGGTTTTACTTTCTGCTGTGTTTTTTTTGCATCTTCAAGGGCGCGGCTGAACGGCTTATAAAAATCCTTAACTACCTTGACCCATTTCATTTTTCCTTCTTCAATGCTGTCAAGCTTATCTTCCATGGATGCAGTGAAACCTATATCCAGAACGTCTGAAAATCTGTCCACCAGGAGGTCGTTGACGACAACCCCAAGTTCTGTCGGAGCGAATTTTCCATTGTCTTTGTGCACATATTTTCTGTCCTGTATTGTGGACAGTATTGCAGCGTAGGTGCTCGGCCTTCCTATCCCTTTCTCTTCAAGCGTCTTTATAAGTGTTGCCTCGGAATATCTCGGCGGAGGCTGTGTGAAGTGCTGTTTGGGCTGAAGTTCGAGCATCCTGAGTTTTTCTCCCTCTTTCAGAGAGGGGAGTATCCGTTCATCTTCATCCGCTTCTTCTTCCCTGCTTTCTGTGTATAATGCCATGAAACCGTTAAACCGTATCACTGTGCCTGAGGCGCGCAGTTCTGCAAATCCCCCGTCTTTTAAATCCCCCCCCCCCTTTAGTAAAGGGGGGCGAGGGGGGATTATGGGGGGAACAGAGGGGTTTGCCGTCTCTATGATAAATGTTGTCTGCTCAAGCTGTGCAGGCGACATCTGGCTTGAAATAAAACGGTTCCAGATGATTGTGTAAAGCGCATATTGCTCTTTTGTAAGATACTGTTTTACATCTTCAGGTCTCCTATTGGAATATGTAGGCCTTATTGCCTCATGCGCTTCCTGCGCAGACGCCTTGCTCTTGTAAACAGGAGGCTTCTCAGGGAGATAGTCTTTGCCGAATGTCTTTTCTATGAATTTTCTTGCCCACTCCTGAGCCTCTTGTGCAACTCTGAATGAATCAGTTCTCATGTATGTGATTAAGCCGACTGCTCCCTCTTTGCCGATTTCAACTCCTTCATAGAGCTGTTGAGCGACAACCATTGTCCTTTTTGCCGTAAATCTGAGGTCACGGGCTGCTGCCTGCTGAATAGTGCTTGTGATAAAAGGAGGATAGGGCGTTCTCTTTTTAAGTTTTTTCTCTATTTTTTTGAGTATAAATT
>JAHILQ010000291.1 GCA_018896985.1 Nitrospinota bacterium | reverse complement strand
GTTTTGCCTGTAAAAATCCGTAATAGGCCTGTTTGACATTGAAGACTACCCTTTCTTTTATATTCCTGAGATCAGAAGTTGTTGATTCTCGATTCAGCGTCTGAATTTCCACTTCGGTTGAGGTCTTTCCAAAATCAAAGAAGTTCTGTTTAAGCGTTGCGCTGCTCTTATATTCATCAAGAGAACGATCCGATGTCTTGGAAGCAGGCGAATACTTTTTATAGCCTGACGACAGGTCTACCTGCGGATAATAATTCGCCTTTGCCTGACCGATCCTGCTCTGATTTACCTCTACCTCACCTGTAGCGGCAACGATGTCAGGGTGTTTTTGCATGGCTATCTCAACACACCTTTTCAGATTGAGAACCTCGCTCGTTTTTATGACCTCCTCAGCCCCTGCGCTGTAAGGAAGAACTAACAGGAGCAGCGCTATAGTGAAAATAGCTTTTCTCATATTTTTACCTCCTGCCTTTAGTGACTGTTTTCCCCATCTTCTTATTTTAAACAATTTTGTCTGCAAATCATCAAATAAATCATACGCAACAGGCACAACAACGAGCGTTAAAAATAAAGATGTCAGGAGCCCCCCGATTGTCGCAATTGCCATGGGCGAGCGGGTCTCAGCGCCCTCTCCAATACCTATTGCAATGGGCAGCATTCCGAATATAATCGCAAATGTTGTCATAAGAATTGGTCTTAATCTTACAGGTCCTGCCTGAAGTATTGCCTCTTTCCTTCCCATTCCCCTTGCCCTCAAGGTATTCGTGTAATCAACCAGAAGTATTGCATTCTTCTTCACAAGTCCCATGAGCAGGATAAGCCCTATGAAACTGAAGATATTGAGCGTCTTTCCAGTTATCAGCAATGCACCAAAGGCCCCGATAAATGATAAGGGCAAAGACAGCAGCACGGTTATCGGGTGGATGAAGCTCTCAAACTGAGCTGCGAGTATCATGTACGCCAGAATTATTCCAAGAACAAGGGCAAATATGAGATACTGGAATGATTCTCCCATCACATCTGCCATCCCCTTGTATCTCGTGGAGTAATCCGCTGAAAGGATTTTTGCCGAGATATTATCAAGTTCTGCCTTTCGCCTCGTCCTTGAACTTCGTCACATCCACTTCCCCGCCGATAAGAAAGTTCACCGACTCGGCAATGGTAGCAATATCGACGCCGAGGTCGGATGCTTTGTCTCTGTCAATAAAGACCTTGAGCTCGGGCTTCCCGGTCTCAAGTGACGTGTCCACATCAACAATGCCCGGCAGTTTTGAAAACTCGTTCACAACCTGCCTGGTATACGTTTCAAGTTCGGACAGATCCCTGCCCCTGATGCTGTACTGTATGGGCACCATTCTCTGGCCGCCCCCGATCATAGCGACGTCTTCTGCGCTCGCCTTGAGGCCGGGGATCAGGTTCAATTTCTTTCTCACCTCGGCCTTGATCTGTTCCTGGCTCTTCCCTCTCTCTGCCTTCGGCTTAAGTCCAGTGAACATGACTGCCTTATTCACTTCCATGGTGAGTCCGAACCCCTGCGCATAGAAGACTGTCGTTACTTCGGGAAGGGACTTTATGTAATCCTCCGCCTGCTTGAACATCCTGTCCGCCTCGTTGACGGAGTAGTCCACCGGCGACTGAAGCCTCACGATGAAGCGGCTCTGGTCTTCGGGAGGTATGAACTCCTTGCCGAGGAAGCTCGTAATGAAGAGGCTAAATACAAATATGCCTGCTGCAATAACCAATACCTTAATCCTGTGGTTGAGGGCAATCCTTAAAAGCTCTCTGTAAAGGGTTTCTACCTTTTTATAAGCCCTTTCAAAGGCATTAGAGAATTTGGCAATCCCCCCACGCCCCCCTTTAGCAAAGGGGGATAAGGGGGGATTTGACTCTTGACTCCTGACTCTTGACTCCCGACTTTTCAAATACCGTGATGCCATCATCGGCGTAAGTGTAAAAGACACAAACAGTGATATAAGCACTGCAAAGACAACGGTAAGTGCGAACTGCAGGAAGAACATTCCAATGATGCCTTTCATAAATGCAACGGGAAGGAATATGGCCACAATGGCCATGGTAGTTGCCATAACCGCAAGACCTATCTCTGATGTTGCAAAGGAAGCGGCTTCGCGGGGAGACATGCCTTCTTCAATATGGCGATGGATATTTTCAATGACTATAATGGCGTCATCAATGAGAATACCAACGGAAAGGGAGAGGGCGAGCATAGACATATTGTTAAAGGTAAAGTTGAAGAGCTTCATGATGGCGAAGGTCGCGACGATAGACGTCGGGATCGCAAGGGCGCTTATCAGCGTAATCCTCAGGCTCTTCAGGAAAAGAAGCACTGCAAGGGCAGTGAAGAAACCGCCGAAGATCAGGTGTTTCTGCACCTCGTTGATAGAGCGCTTTATGAATGTTGACTGGTCAAAGCCGATCTCCAGATTCATTCCAACGGGCAGGGTTTTCCGTATCGCCTCTATTTCCTTTTTTACCCTTTCGATAACCTCGACGGTGTTCGTACCCGACTGCTTCTGCACTCCCATACCCACAGCAGGCAGCCCAT
Source organism: Nitrospinota bacterium (assembly GCA_018896985.1). GTDB lineage: Bacteria > Nitrospirota > Thermodesulfovibrionia > Thermodesulfovibrionales > UBA1546 > UBA1546. The sequence continues at coordinate 98 of JAHILQ010000291.1, read as the reverse complement.
TGAACCTTGCTATCGAGCGCTTTTCCTCCATGCCGTCTTCGGCCCTGCCCACGTCCCTGAGTCTGATGGGAGCGCCTTTCGAGTACCCTACGATGAGG
>JAHILQ010000248.1 GCA_018896985.1 Nitrospinota bacterium | reverse complement strand
GTAACCTCCTTTTTATTGTTGATTCTCTCTGTTTTCCCTTTAGTGAGAGGAGTATCATCAAACAAAGTTCTGTTTTGTTTCATGATGTTTAAGATACCAAGATGCTATGGTGTATTGCAAGTATCATCAAAGAATTTCCGGAACACCTTTTTCGCCGGTATATTTATAATACTCAAAATAAGTTGTAATAACGCGCTTGGTAAAGTTTTTAGTCTCTTCGTAAGGGATGTCCTCAATGAATTCGTCAAGTGATTTATAGTTGCCTGTCTTCTGCCATCTCCTCACAACGCCTTCTCCTGCGTTATAAGCTGCGATAGCCGGGGGCAGCGAGCCGAACTCTTTTAACAGGGAGGTTATGTAATATGAGCCGAGATTTATGTTTGCCTTTATGTCAAATATATGATCATGCGATTTTATGTTCAGATTTACCTTTTTGTCTATGGCATAGGCTGTCTGCGGCATAAGCTGCATGAGCCCGAGAGCGCCTGCCTGTGAGCGCGCCTGCGTGTCAAAACGGCTCTCCTCTCTCATGATTGAAAGAACAATAAAGGGGTCAACACCATATTTGTCAGATACATCCCTTACAATATGCCAGTGGGCAAGCGGATACAAAATATTGCGCACAGCCTCTCTGGACGGCAGCCGTGACAGCAGAGTCAATGCCTCCCTGTATTCCCCGCATTCCTGCAATTTAAGGGAAACAGATATGAGTTCGTCAGGATTCGTAGTTTTTCTGGCTATAGCGGACAGTTCTGCTGCAGCCTCTTTTGTCATGCCGGCTTCAAGAAGTATTTCAATCCTCTCAGACTTGAAAGGCTTATATCCAGAGGGTTCGAGGGATGGAGGGTTCTCAGTCCCATGACTTTTCTTTATCTGCGGAAGGATGCTGTAAAAATCCTGTGTTTTAACCGCAAGCTGTTTGTAGATATGGTCTGCATTCCCGCCTGTCCTTTCAAGAGACTGAGCCTTCCAGTATAGATATTTTGAGCTGCCATAGCTGTCATAAAGATCTGTGAATACATCAAGGGCTTTCTGATAGCCGCCGGCGCGGTAATATGTCCATGCGATGCCCCATTGAGCGCTTTCAGCCTCAGACGGATATTTCTCCTTTATTGTTTGATATAAATTCAGAGCTTCGTTAATTTTGCCGTTTCTTCTTTTATCCAATGCTGCTAATATCAGAAGCGAGCCTGTTCTTTTGTCATCCATTGAGGACAGTTTCTTGATGACAGCATCAAATCCGGTTTTGTCTCCTGCCCTGTAAAGCGCCTTTGCCTTCAGATAATGATCTCCTGCTTTTTCATATGTGTCTGCTGACTCTTTATACCGCTTTTGCCTGAATAACACATGCCCCAGCTTTTTAATGATTTCAATCCTTCGCTGCCCATCATCTTTTGCCAGTGCCTCTCTCAATGCGGATTCTGCCTTTTTAAACTCCATCGCATTTGTTAGATTAGCTGCCTTTTCAATAATGTCCTGCAGGGTAATATCAGAGGTCGCAAGTTCATTGTATGATATTTTTGAGAACATCCCATCGCTGTTGAGATAGATGTTTTTAAAAACTGCCTTTGCCCTTTCTGTTTCCCCTTTATCCTTGAGATGCTGTGCAAACAGGAATTTTATATCATGGTCTTCAGGATAATCCCTGACATAAGACTCAAGAATTTCCGCATCATAAAACATTGCGCCTGAAGCAATAAGATTTTTGATTTCCAGCCCCCGCGCCCTTTTATGCAATGGGGATAACGGATAATCTTTCAAAAGCTCTTTTATTCTTAAATCAGACTCGCTGATATTGCCTGATTCGCTGTATGCTTTTGACAGATAAAAAAGTATGTAATCCCTGACAACAGGAAGTCTTTTGTATGCCTCGGAGAGGTTCTCAATTGCCCCGGCATATCTGCCTGCATCGAATTCGCTTTTGCCCTTTATGAAAAAAGACTTTCCGTCTGTGTTTTCACCTGAGGCAGCGCTGAAAGTAACAAGCAATACAGCTAAAAACAGAAAGCTTTTCTTCATTAAACTATCATAACCAAACACTGCCGTTTTCAGCAATAAAGGAAGGTAGCGGCAATAGAATATTTTAAGAGGCATGTGGTATATTTTAGTATGATTAAAGACCTCAGACTTCACGGAAATCTCGGACTGACCAGAGAGGGTAGGTCTGAGATAAGAAAAGGGAGAGAACTTTTAGAGGTTGAAAATTGAGAAAGAAAGAAATCAGGTATCAGGTGTCAGGTATCAGTATATCTAACACCTAAAACCTAACACCTATAACCTATAACCTATAACCTATAATGAAACTTAATAAAGATATCCTTACTTTGATCGGCAATACGCCTCTGGT
>JAHILQ010000247.1 GCA_018896985.1 Nitrospinota bacterium | reverse complement strand
TTATATCCACATGTGAAACCCTGAACGACAGTCCTAATATTACGATAAAGATTGACCAGAATAGAAAATATTTTATCCTCTTTATGTAGAGGTAGTTCATGCCGCTACTAAGCATTCCATATCCTTGTCAAATTCGTAGATATCATGGATGTCTGTTTGGGTAAGAGAGCCTATTGCGCCGTCAAAACAGATACTTCCGTTTTTCATCGCCACAACTCTATTGAAGTTGTCCATTACAGACTTGAGATGGTGGAGGACCGTTACGATGGTTATGCCCTTGTCTTCGTTTATTCTCAATAAAAGTTCCAGTATTTTTTTGCTCGTCTTCGGATCAAGGTTTGCGATAGGCTCATCAGCAAGTAAGAGTTCGGGTTCCTGCATCAATGCCCTTGCAATGGCAACCCGCTGTTTCTGGCCACCGCTTAAGCGGTCAACCCTCTCAAATGCCTTATCTTCAATCCCAACGAACCTGAGGATGTCCATAGCCTTCTCCCTCTCTCTTCTATGAAACAGCAGCCCCACGGTTGATGAAATGAGGTTGATTCCGCTGTCGAGCTTGCCCAGCGCTCCGGACATAACATTTTCCATTACAGAAGTCCTTTCCACAAGGTTGAAGAGCTGATATATCATTCCTATTTTTTTCCTTGTTTGTCTAAGGGATTCCTTATTCCTGTAGTTAATCTCTTTTCCCCGTACCTTAACTTTTCCGGAGTCAGGAACCACAAAGCCATTTACGGCCCTTATCAATGTGGTCTTTCCGGAGCCGCTGGGGCCGATAAGTGCAACAGCCTCGCCGGTTTTCACTGACATGCTTACGCCGTTTAGTACGAAACTGCCGTTGTATTGCTTTTTTATATTCTCCACCTCTATCATTTTAGCCTCCTCCTGTAGTGTCTGTGTCTGTCATTGCACAATTTTTGTACTTATTTCAGGTCGTCTATTACCTTCTTAATATCCTTCATCACCTTGTATTCGCTGTCGTTGGTTAATTTATAGCCTGTAAGCCTTGCAGAGCCGGTCAGGTCGCTGGGGATTCTGACAATCGCCTTCTTCAGAGCATCCTTTATGTTTTTCTTGAGGTCGCTCCTGTATGCAAAGGGTTCTCCCACAATGGCAGGAGATCTCCATACGATTACTACAGAATCAGCGGCAATCTTGCCTTTATCCAGCAGGGTCAGATAAGTCTCGTCATAAACCGACGCCATATCTATTATCTTGTTTTTCACCACAAGGGCAGCGGCGTCATGGGTTCCGATGAAGCCTACCCTCTTGAATACCTTATCCGGCTCTATTCCTGCCTTATGCATGAAGTATCTCGGCACGGCATAACCTGAGGTGGACGCTGTATCAGTAAAAGTAAAGGTGAAAGACTTCCTGTGATTATTGAGTTTTTCCGCGAGGATATTCATTCCTGCTTCACCTTCAAGCGGATTCGTTATTCCGAGTTTCTGAGCAGCTTCAGGTGTTGCGACTAAATATGAATGGTAAGTGGTGTTCCCTTTTTTATCTACACCAACTGCAAATGCCTCAGCTCCGGCCCTTTCATTGGCAAGAACATAGGAGAAAGGACCAAACCATGCAACGTCCAATTTTTTTGCCCTCATTGCTTCAATGACCCCTGTGTAGTCTGTGGCTGTAAAAAGCTGTATGCACATACCTATCTCCTTTTCCAGCCAATTTTTCATTGGGGTATACCTCTCTGTCATTGCCTTTGGATCCTCAGCAGGTATGAGACCCATTACAAGACAGTTGTCCTTTGCAAAGGATGTTGCTGACAGAAAGGCTGTCAGTGCCAGAATTCCCACTAGTGTTATCAATTTTTTCTTCATTTCATTCCTCCTGAATTGGGTGAATACCCCTTTTGTGTTATTATTAAAACGATAGAAATTCCCTTTCTATCGCCGGGTTGCCGTTTTGTCCGTAGGGCGGTCAGCGGCAGCCCCTCTTTTCACCATTACTCCACCACTCCATTTTTCCATTAACGTTTTTCACCTCCCTTCTCCATTGAAATCCACCGAAACGCTGCACATATCTCCTCTGAATTTAGTGATGCAGTATTCAACCATACCTCCCTTCTGGTCTTTTGAAATGCTTTTTACGGCGAGCATTGGCACCTTCGGGGAGATGTTAAGCATGTCCATATCGGAACTTTCAGGCATTGACACCTCAAAGGTGGAGGACTTTCTCAGAGCATCAACTCCGTAATGCTTTTTAAGGAGACCAAAAAGGGAAAAGGAGCCGCTTATGAGGCTCCTGAGTTCAGGGAATTTTGTTTTGCTGAGGAAGGATGTTGTATGACAGAAAGGCGTCTTGTTGACAAACCTCAATATCTCCAAGACTATTACCCTATCGGAGGATTGTATATTGAGCCTCTTTGAGAGTTCTTTGCCTGCTGCAATCTCATAGGAATCGAGGAGCCTTGCATCGGGATTGAGTCCCACATCGAGGATGGAAGTTGTGAAGCTTGTTCTTTTTGATACCTTATAGTTGATCTTGTCGCTGGCAACAAATGTTCCTTTCCCCTTTATCTTGTAAACAAGCCCTTCATCTTCAAGCCTTTCAATGGCTTGTCTGACAGTATGCCTGTTAAGCCTGTATCTCTTAGACAACTCTATCTCTGTTGCTAATTGACTGCCGGGCTTAAATATTCCTTTTTCTATCTGTTCTATCAATATTTGGGAAAGCTGTTGATAACACGCCACGCCGTTTTCTCTATTTATCATCTTGCCTCCAACTTGTCTATACATCTATACAAAGATTACAGAAAAAATATTTCATGCGTATTAAGGGTTTGTTACATTTCCGTTAAATCAGAAGATTGTAAATGTGGCAAATGTTTAAAAGAGAATGGATGTATGTTTTAGGAGAAATCCCTGCTTTTTATCAGGTAGGAATAATATGCGGCTGCATTGGTCGGTTTACGTTCCAGAGTATTAAAATCAACTTTATACAGCCCGAACCTTGCATCGAGACCCTGAAGCCATTCATAATTGTCAATGAGTGACCAGTAGAAGTACCCTCTGATATCCATTCCCTTGCTCTTGCATCTTTCAACAACATCAATATGTTTTTTCATGAAATTTATCTTCCGCTGAGAATCGCG
>JAHILQ010000021.1 GCA_018896985.1 Nitrospinota bacterium | reverse complement strand
TATCCGTCCATGGATAAGGTAAGGATGGTGAATTCAGGGACAGAGGCAACGATGAGCGCAATAAGGGTTGCGAGGGGATTTACAAAGAGGGATAAGATAATAAAATTTGAGGGATGTTATCACGGCCATGCAGACGGTCTGCTTGTTAAGGCAGGCTCAGGCGCAACGACCTTTGGAGTCCCTGACAGCCCCGGAGTTCCGAAATCCTATGCTCAGAATACTATAACTCTTCCGTTTAATGATCCAAACGCATTGAGGAGGGTGATTGACAGGGAATGGAAATCAATAGCATGTGTGATACTTGAGCCTGTTGTGGGAAATATCGGATGCGTTCTTCCGCGTCCGGGATTTCTTGAAGCGCTGAGAGAGATAACAGAAAAATACGGAATCGTTCTGATTTTTGATGAGGTTATGACAGGTTTCAGGGTTGCGTATGGAGGCGCACAGGAATATTTTAAGATAAAGCCTGACATGACATGTCTCGGCAAGGTGATAGGAGGCGGGCTTCCGGTCGGCGCATACGGCGGCAAGGAAGATATTATGTCAATGGTGTCGCCTGAGGGACCTGTTTATCAGGCAGGCACGCTTTCAGGGAACCCGCTTGCAATGACAGCAGGGATTGAAACCCTCAAGATTCTGTCGGGCAGGGGAACATATAAAAAACTTGAAAAACTCTGTGCAATGCTTGAAGATGGGCTGGCCGATGCAGCGAGGAAAGCCGGCGTAAAAACCAGATTTTATAGGGCAGGCGCTATGTTCTGCACATATTTTACGGATAAAGAAATCTTTGATTATGCAACTGCAAAGACTTCCGACACCGCAAAGTTTGCAAGCTTCTTTAAGGGGATGCTTAAGAGAGGGGTTAATATTGCGCCTTCCCAGTTTGAAGCAGGTTTTATGTCGCTTGCGCATACGGAAAAGGATATAGAGAAAACAGTAAAAGCAGCTTACGAATCTTTAAAAGAAAGTTGAGAGTTAAGAAGCAAAAGTTGAAAGTTATACAAATGACAAACCTTCTGGATTCCCCGATCAAGTCGGGGAATGACTTCTTATTCTGTCATACTCCTCCTCCGGCTTGACCGGGGGATTGACCGGAGTATCCAGTTTGGATTTTTCAACATAAATACGAAAGAGGGAAAACTTTTAACTTTACACTTTATGGCAGATAAACCATTATTCAGGCAGCTTCTTGAGGCAAGTATGATAGGGCTTAACCTTGTGCTTGCAACATTTGTCGGGCTTGCTATGGGATACGGACTTGATAAGCTCTTCAATACTTCTCCGTGGTTTACTATAATCTTCTTGATGCTCGGGATAATTGCAGGTTTTCGCGGACTAATAAGAATGGCGAGGAAGACATACGATGGAGATGACGGAAATAATAAAAAGGGTATATAGGCAGTCTGTTTTTGTACTGATACCTTTTGCGATAGTCTCGGCTGTAATTGAGTGGAAGAGGCTTCCTCTGAGCATCCTGATTGGCGGGATACTCGCTCTTGCTAATCTCAAGGGGCTTGCATGGGGTATCGGAGGACTGGTCGGCACAGGACAGCAGGTAAGCGGGAAGCTTGTATTCTTCAGCCTTATAAGGCTTTTTATTCTTTTTGTAATTCTGATTATCCTGATATGGCTTAAGGTCATAAATATAGCTGGGATTTTTGTGGGGATTACAACAGTTTTAATTGTGCTTCTTAAAGAGGGATTCAAGGCGGCAAAAGATGCCTGAATCCATGAAGGAATATTATGCTTGAGCTCAATTTTTCAAATATGATGGGAGAGGTGATAGGCGAGAAGGGCATTTCTGAAAGACAGATAGAAGGCATAAAGGCAGTCGTGCATGAGATTGATAAAAGGATAAAAGCAAAAGAAAGACCTGAACTCGCATTTATAGACCTTCTTGAGCAGGACACGGCAGAGATAAAAAAAATCGCATCAGATGTCAGGGAAAAAAATGAGAACTTCTTAATACTCGGAATCGGCGGCTCTGCGCTTGGCCCAAGGGCGATACTGGAGGCGCTGAGC
>JAHILQ010000246.1 GCA_018896985.1 Nitrospinota bacterium | reverse complement strand
GGACAGAGCATATGTTCTTTGAGCCTGAAAGGATAATCGCGGTTCGTGAGATGATACTTGCGGATGATACAGAGGGAAGACAGGCAGCGCTTGCCAAACTCCTCCCGATGCAGAAAGGAGACTTCAAAGGCATATTCAAGGTAATGAAAGGGCTCCCTGTCACAATCAGACTTCTTGACCCTCCTTTGCATGAATTCCTTCCGCATACCGATGAAGAACTCAAAACACTTGCGTATCAGATGGAAGTCCCTGTTGACAAGCTAAAAGCCAGAAACAAGGTATTGCATGAGTTCAATCCAATGCTCGGACACAGGGGATGCAGGCTTGGCATAACCTACCCTGAGATATACGCAATGCAGGCGCAGGCAATAATGGAAGCAGCATGTGAGCTTGCAAAACAAAAGATTAAGGTAATTCCTGAGATAATGATACCATTGGTCGGCCATGTGAATGAGCTTAAGATGATGAGAGAACTCGTCATCAAAACAGCAGACGAGGTTCAGAAAAAATATAAGATAAAGGTTAATTACACCGTAGGCACAATGATAGAGCTTCCGAGGGCGGCGATAACAGCAGACGAAATAGCAGCATACGCAGATTTCTTCTCATTCGGCACAAATGACCTGACACAGACAACATTCGGCCTTTCAAGGGATGACGCAGGAAGATTCCTGCCCTTTTACGTTGAAAAGGGAATACTTGAGGATGACCCGTTCATAACCCTTGACGAGGGCGGCACAGGGCTTATAATGAAGATTGCGATTGAGAAAGGACGGAAGGTCAAGAAAGACCTTAAGATGGGAATCTGCGGTGAACACGGCGGTGACCCAAGGTCTGTTGAGTTCTGCCACAAGATCGGCTTAAATTACGTAAGCTGCTCGCCATACAGGGTTCCTATTGCAAGGCTCGCAGGAGCACAGGCAGCGCTCAAGGAGAAAATGGGAGGCAAAGACCTGAGCAAGTCAACAGTTTAACGATTAGTATTTCCTGTCCTTAAAAGGAGGATTGGGATTAAATGAATTCAACAGGGCATAGACGAAAAAGTTTATGCCCTTTTTTGGTTTTGTGGTCAGAGGTGGGATAAACGAAATACTTCGTCTATAATCCCAAAACTGTACAAAAAGCGAAATAGAGTTCGGATATGAACAAGTAAACCGCTCATTGCAGGGAAGGAAGAAAGATGAAAAAAAGAATCATCCTGTTTCTAATCTTCGGAGTAGGAGGTAAGCTATGAAAAAACTATTAGGCGTAACTATCTTACTCATATTTTTAGTCCCTTCCGTAGTTATTGCAGAAGAAATTGATGGTTATTTCTGGGAAACATTACCTGGCGAATTAAAATCCGCTTATATTAGAGGCTTTATAGTAGGCTATAATGCAGGGTTTTCACAAGGAGTGCTTAAAGGTAGTATCGAGTATATGAGCAATCTAGACAAAAAATCAAAAGAGGTTTTGAATTTGGCATATAAGACGCCTCAAGCATGTATAGAATTTTACGAGGAAAGAATGAAACAAATAAAGAAAGACCTTGCAAAAGGTTTTCTGGGATCTCCAGCCGATATAAATAGAATTACTGAAACAGTTAAGTTTTATATCAATGAGGTAGATTCGTTCTATAAGACTTATCCTTTATGTAGAAGGGAGAACTTAGATATAATGTTTGGTAAAATTGTCCTAATTTGGGATAAAAAGGGAATATTCGGTGGTGTTCCTTATTCTTATAAGGAATTAGGAGAAAAATGTTTGCAGTTTAATAAATAGCATCTTTGATTTTTTCAAAACAAATGAAGCTATACATTTAAAAGTAAGGATTGAATGATGGAAGGTGGAGAAAAAAAGTCGTTGGAGGAATTACAAAAAGAGTTTTATGAAACCTTAACTAAATATTTTAGCGTAAGATATATGCCCACAGGTTTTTTCAATACTATTGGCAAAATAAGCGAACGATTAGAGCAACTGAATAATAACATTATAGAATCCAGCGAATCATCAACAAATCTCGCAAGTGCATTAAACAGGATAACTTTTTGGGGAATCTTAATTGCGGGTTCTGGAGTCGTGGTTGCATTGTTTTCTTTGCTCTTTGAGATTTTTGAGTATTTTGAAAAAGGTCATTAATTTTAGCGTAAGAATAATGGTCTTTTTATTGAGGGGAACTGTCTGCAAAGGATGGCTAACGTTCTTGGTGCAAAAGAAACCTGAAAAGTTTGGACGGTAGTCTTTTGCACCATGTTAGCCGTCCGGTACAGGCAGAGAAATAGGTAGACAAAATCTTCCGATGGCTGAATATACTTTTGAAGAAACAAAGAGGATAGCTTTAATCTTTGTTGAACAATATAACAAAGATAATAATACAAACTTCTCATGGGATGATGAGAGAAGCTATCAGCCAGAAGAACCTTATGATTTTAAAATGTTCGACGGAAAGAAAGAATTGGGAGTCCAAATTGTAAAAGCAGTAGCAGATCCAGACCGTGAATTCATAAGACCTAACAAGGCAAGGGTAGTGGTTGAAGATTTAAGAAAGAGACTTAAGGGAACTAATTTACCGAGTTTATCCATTTATCTAAATTTTGAGAATCCTCCTAGAACAGAAGAAGATACCCAAAAAGCTGTATGGTGGCTTGATTATTTTATCCAAGAAAAGGTGAAAGACTCCATAAAGCTATGTTACTTCCGCTATGATGCCAGCTTTGATGAACAGTTTTTGCCGAAAATAAGGAAATTTATTTCAGAGATTGAAATTGTTCCTATTGAGAGTGTTGAAAATCATATACGGATTATTTGGGGTTGTTCAAAGAGTTATCCTGAACCATGGCTTGACGATGAACAGAGAGTACTAATAGCTACTCAGAAAAAAGAGAAAAAATACTCGGATGTAATTCTATTAATTGATTCAGGGACATTCCCAATCGATGACTTTTATATTCCGCTTATCAAAAATAGTATTGAACAGAGTAAGATTAAAGAAATTTGGATAGTAAATGATTTTATGACTCATAGAATGACGGTGAGAGTAAAATAACTTGGAAAGATGGAGTATGAGGTTATAATAATGAGGGACACTTCCCATATTTCCTAAGAAAGCAGTTATGATACATTCGAAAAATACATTTTCTAAAATCATGAAAAACTGTCCGCAGCGGCGAGTGACAGAGGGCTTGACATTTAAACTCAAGACTCGCCCTTCTTAAACCCTTAATCCATTCCTATTGACAAAGGTTAACGTGCAGGTTAACATAATTTAGCAAATATGAGCGACCTCAAAAAATACATAAGCGAAAGGGAAAAAAGGGATAAAAAGTTTGCCGAGGGCTATGATGAAGGGTACGAACAGTTTAAAGTCGGGATAATGCTTCGTCAGGCACGTGAATCTGTTGGATTAACTCAGGAAGAACTTGCACGCAGGCTTAAAACGAAGAAGACTGCAATTTCACGGATTGATAACCACGCAGAGGACATCAAACTTTCAACTTTAGAGCGGGTTGCTGCAGCACTTGGAAAACATTTACAAGTTAATATTGCTTAGTTTTTTTAGAATAGAAGTAAATGTGGTCAAACCTGCAAAATACATTTTCTGAGCAAAAACTTTATCTTTGGAATGATTGTTAAGATAAAGGAATAGAGTTACTTTATTGCCAACATCCTGTCAAGCGCCCTTTTAGCAGGTATTCTGATATTATCTGGAACTTTGATTACATAGTTATTCTCTTTTAGTGCCCTCAGAATGCTCTTAAGCGTTGTCTTTTTCATGTTCGGACATATCATGTCTTTTCTTAAAGGGTAAAACACCTTATCGGGATTTTCCTTTCTCAGACGATACAGAAGGCCGACCTCTGTCCCTGCAATAAATTCCTTTGCAGAGGATGACGCTGCAAACCTGAGCATTCCTGATGTGCTCGTAACATGGTCAGCCATATCAAGCACCTCAATCCTGCATTCAGGATGCGCCATTAAAACAGCATTGGGATGCTCTGCCCTCGCCTTCTTAACATCTTCCGGCGTTACTCTCTCATGAACATGGCAGAAACCGTCCCATGCAATCACCTGCTTTTTTGTATTCCTCGCTGCCCACATGGAGAGATTTTTATCAGGTATGCATATCACCTTATCTGATGGAAGGGATTCTATCACCTTCACGACATTTGCAGATGTGCAGCATATATCGCTTTCTGCCTTTACGTCTGCGGTTGTATTCACATAAGTAACAACAGG
>JAHILQ010000245.1 GCA_018896985.1 Nitrospinota bacterium | reverse complement strand
CGGTACTTATCCTGTAATTGCATCAATAGCTTTATTCTCTCTGCCTTCTGAACTATCTATGAATACCGTTACCCTGTTCGGAAGGCATACGACCGCGCCTCTGTCTATCCATCCCTGATGCACACATATTTTATTGGAGCAGGGGGATTCTTTTATCCGCACCTTTCTGTTTTTAATTTCTACTATGGTGTCTCCAATTATGCCCTTTACAGCGATTGTTGCATTGCTGTTGAGCGGAAGTTTGTATGCGAGCTTCCCGTTAACTTCAATCCTGACATCTGTTCCCTGAGGGAATGCTTTTTTTATAAAAATAAATCCTGAAACAGATATGATTATAAGCGCTGCAAGCAGCAGTCTGTCCGCAAGTGTCATTCTCTCAGTCAGTTCTTTTTCGCCTCTGCGAATCTCCGATAATTTCAAGCTTTCCTCTCAGGTTTGGTGTTGTGTGTATTTTGCCATTTTTATCCACAATTATTCCATCAATCCCCATTTCCTCAAGGAGTTTAATGCCTTTTTCAGCGCCGAGTATAAATATGCCTGTTGAAAAAGGGTCTGTTACAGCGCCGTCTTTTGCTATGATGCTTACGCTCCGGCATCCCTCAGCAGGATAGCCTGTTTTTGGATTAAGGATATGATGGTATCGTTTTTTGTCAACAATAAAGTATCGCTCGTAATCTCCGGATGTTGATATTGCCATGTCAGTCATCTCTATGGTTGCCATAATCTCATCCGAAAATCCCCCCTCGCCCCCCTTTACTAAAGGGGGGTTAGGGGGGATTGCTCTTGGGTTTCTTATCCCTATCTTCCACGGTTTTGAATCAGGCTTTAAACCAAATGCTTTAATGTCACCTGCAATGGATACGAGCCCTGATTTTATGCCTTCTCTTTTCAGCGCTTCCACTGCCTTATCAGCAGCATATCCCTTTGCTATGCCTCCGAGGTCAATAAGCATTCCTTTTTTCTTGAGATAAACAGATGACGATTTTTTGTTGAGTATTATATTTTTATAGTTTACAAGCGGAAGCCTTTCTTTGATTTTTTTATCTTCGGGTTTTGTTCTCTTATGAAAATCCCACATTGTTGTGACCGAGCCGATTGTCACATCAAATGCGCCGTCGGTTTTTCCGGAGGCATAGACTGCCTTCTCAAGAACTGCAAATGTCTCCGGAGACACTGCAACAGCCTTCAAGCCTGCATTTCTGTTTATCTCTGAAACCTCGCTGCTGTCAGAGAAAAAGTTCAGGAGCCTGTCAAGTTTTTCTATCTCTCCAAATGCTTTGTCTATTGCTTTCTCTGCTTTATCCCCTGAGCCTGAAACAACGCTTATTGTTATAAGCGTATCCATGAGTACTTTGCTCTTGCGATAGACTTTCTCTTTTTGAGGACTGCAGGCGCTGATAGTGAACAGTGAATAGTGAACAGTGAACAGCAGGAAAACAGTGAACAGTGAAAGAATAAAAAATTTGAATTTTGAATTTTGAATTTTAAACTTTTTTATCATGCCACTTTCGCGATATTAACTCTTGGAAGTTTATTTTTTAAAGCTATCCCTGTATATGAATCCGGATTCATGCTCACTTCTTCAGGCGTTCCTGCGGCTATGACCCTTCCGCCTTTTTCTCCGCCCTCAGGCCCGAGGTCAATTATATAATCCGCTGACTTTATCACGTCAAGATTATGCTCGATGACAACCACCGTGTTTCCAAGGTCTATGAGGCTGTTTATGACATCAAGGAGTTTCTGGATATCGGCAAAGTGCAGTCCTGTCGTAGGTTCGTCAAGCAGATAAAGCGTATTGCCTGTAGATCTTTTCCCGAATTCCTTTGAAAGCCTTACCCTTTGTGCTTCTCCGCCTGAGAGCGTTGTTGCAGACTGGCCGAGCTGTATATAGCCAAGCCCTACGTCTTCAAGTATTTCAAGTCTCTGGCGTATAAGGGGGATTGCGCTGAGAAACTGAAGCATTTCCGAGACCGTCATCGCAAGGACATCAGCTATGTTTTTGTCTTTATATCTTATTTCAAGTGTCTCTTTATTGTATCTTTTGCCTTTGCATACATTGCACGGTATGTAAACATCAGGAAGGAAATGCATGACAACCTTAAGCGTCCCTCCGCCGCGGCATGATTCACATCTTCCTCCTGCGACATTAAAACTGAAGCGCGATGCAGTATATCCCCTTACCTTTGAGTCCTGAATCTGCGCAAAGAGTTCCCTGATATATGTGAATATCCCCGTATAAGTTGCCGGATTTGACCTTGGCGTGCGTCCTAATGGAGACTGGTCAACGCATATTATGCGGTCAATTTTTTCTATGCCTGTGATTTCCCTGTGCTTTCCCGGGATGAGCGCGCTTTTATATAGTTTTCCGGCGATAGCTTTGTATAGAGTTTCAAATATTAGCGTGCTTTTGCCCGAACCTGAAACCCCTGTTATGCATGTAAATAGGCCAAGCGGTATTTTCACATCTATATCCTTAAGATTGAATTCAGACGCTCCGATAATCTTTATGCAGGCTCCGGGCTTTCTCCTCTTGGCAGGCACGGGTATGCTTAGTTCGCGTTTGAGGTATCTGCCTGTCAAAGAGTTTTTATTATCCCTGATAGCAGCAGGCGGACCTTCTGCGGTTATCCATCCGCCTCGAAGCCCTCCGCCCGGCCCCATGTCAATTACATGGTCAGCCCAGTTTATAGTATCTTCATCATGTTCAACGATTATCACTGTATTTCCTGAGTCTCTTATGGACGAAAGGCTTTCAAGCAGTTTTTTGCAGTCTCTCGGATGAAGCCCGATGCTTGGCTCATCAAGGACATAAAGCACTCCTGTAAGGGATGACCACATCTGCGTTG
>JAHILQ010000244.1 GCA_018896985.1 Nitrospinota bacterium | reverse complement strand
GGCAATAAAAAGAACTATGTGCAGCCACGGAATTTTTCTCATCTTACGATAATCCCTTTCAAGACATAATCATAAACATCTGTAATCTCTACAGTCACAAAAAGATTATCAGAGTCAACAAGGTTTTTCGGACCGCCCATGCTTACAAGAGAAAATTTATTTGCCATAGGAATGCGCCTTTTTCGCCGCATGGTAGATAATAAAATAGCTGATAACAGCTGAGATGAAACCAATCAAAAGTGTGCCAAAGACAAAAGGTATGAGCAGAGGCTTTAATTCATGCACAAAGCGGCTGAAGGTGATATGTGCCCAGTCTAATTGAGGTATTACTTGTTTTATGCCGAGGCATTTTGCGCCGATATAAGCGCTGAAAGTATAGATAGGGACGATAGTCCACGGGTTTGTGACGAACACCCCTGTGATGGTGACAATCCTGTTCAGTCCGAAAATCCATGCTGCTGCGATTCCGAGAATAGTATGAAAGCCCAGCAGGGGAGACATGCCTATAAATATACCCATGGAAAATGCAATTGCCAGTCTGTGTGGAGAATCCTTGATGGTTAAGATGTTTCTGAGTCTATCTTTGAATTTCAAAGTGCTGGTATCCTATCGCCTTCAAAGGAATTTCTTTGCCTTTTGCATTAACCAGAATTCTGTCTCTTTTTGTGATTTCACCTATGCAGGTTATTTTAAAAATTTTGAATTTTGAATTTTGAATTTTGAATTTAATTTTGGGAGATGCCGTGAAAAGCAGTTCATAGTCTTCTCCGCCTGAACAGGCAAGTTTCATGGCGTCCAGTCCAAGCAGGGAAGACGCAGTTCTCATCCGGCTGGAGACAGGTATGCGCTCCATGAATATCTTTGCGCCGACCCTGCTTTCATCACAGAGCCTTGACAGGTCAATAAACAGCCCGTCGCTTAAGTCAATCATTGATGTTGCATATCTGGTAAAATTTTTTGGATTTCTTGCCTCAGGCATTAGATGCCTTTTTAAGAGGGGATTGACCACATTCCATGTCAGTCCCATTGTTGAGAGTTTAGAGGTTAGGGTTAGCAATTCAGATGCACGATTCATGATGCACGATTCATGATACCCCCCTTTAATTCCCCCCTTACTAAGGGGGGATAGGGGGGGGTTGCATCTTGCATCTTGCATCTTTTCTCCTGTTTTCTCAATATGAACATGCTTCCTGATTCTTTTCAATAGTGCAAGCCCGCATGCTGAATCCCCGAGATTCCCTGTTACGTATATCCTGTCTCCGGGTTTTGCGCCTGAGCGTCTTATATGCTTTTTCGCATCACCTATGAGTGTTGCTGCAATGACTATATCTTTCCTTGAGGAAGAAATGTCTCCGCCTATGAGAGAGACCCCGTATAATTTCATTGCACAGCGTATGCCGTCAAAAAAACTGTTAAGAAATGACTGTTCTGTGTTTTTGTTCAATGCAATATCAAGCAAAAGATATAGAGGCCTTCCACCCATGGCATATATGTCGCTCACATTCACAGAGACGAGTTTAAATCCAAGCTGATAGGGCGTTATAAGATTCAGGTCAAAGTGAATGCCTTCAACCATCATATCAGTGGTTGCCAATAAATTATTGCCCGACGGTTTTATTACTGCTGTGTCATCGCCTATGCCTACGATGACATCTTTTGATTTTACGGTAAATCTTCTGCGGATTGTTTTCAGAAGGGATAATTCGCCGATCTCAGAAAGCTTCATGTCAGTTATTGGCTGTCAGTGAATAGCGCTTGTTTGAAAAACTGTTCACTATTCACTGTTCACTTTTTCTTGTTGGTTTTCAGCGCTGCTTTAAGCACATCATCCATTGTATCAGCAAAGATGAATGTCAGGTCTTTCTTTACGTATTTTGGAATATCTTCAAGGTCTCTTTTATTTCTTTTCGGGATAACGATATGTTTTATGCCCATTCTCTTTGCCGCTAAAGCCTTCTCTTTTAGTCCGCCTATTGGAAGCACCCTGCCTCTCAATGTCACTTCGCCTGTCATTGCGAAATCCTTTCTTACAGGTTTTCCTGTAAGCGCCGATGCAATTGCAGTTGCCATTGTTATGCCTGCTGAAGGTCCGTCTTTGGGTGTTGCGCCTGCAGGGACATGTATGTGAATATCTATTTTTGAGAAGACCTCATCCTTTATCCCAAGTGACTTAGCCTTTGAGCGGACATAGCTTAAAGCTGCCTGCGCAGACTCCTTCATAACGTCTCCGAGCTGGCCTGTTAGCGTGAGACTGCCCTTGCCCCTCATGGTTGTAGCCTCAACATAGATTATGTCGCCTCCCGACTCTGTCCATGCAAGGCCGGTTGCAACGCCGACTTCGTCTTTTTCCATCTCTTCTTCGAGAAGGTATTTTGGGATGCCGAGAAATTTATGCAGATTTCTTGAAGTTATAAGAAAATTTTTCTGTTTCCCCTCTGCTATTTTCTTTGCGACTTTTCTGCAGAGATTGGCTATCTCCCTTTCAAGGTTTCTGACGCCCGCCTCTCTTGTATACTGAGATATTGTTGTAAGAACTGCAGAGTCTGCTATCTTCAACACCTTGTCTGTTATCCCATGTTCTTCAAGCTGTTTCGGGATAAGATAATTTTTTGCAATGCCGAGCTTTTCCTCTGACGTATATCCCGAGAGATGGATTATTTCCATCCTGTCGCGCAAGGGGCTTGGTATTGTGTCAACAAGGTTCCCTGTTGTTATGAACATTACCTTTGAAAGGTCAAAAGGAACTGTGAGGTAATGGTCAACAAATGTGTTGTTCTGTTCAGGGTCAAGCACCTCAAGAAGCGCTGATGAGGGGTCTCCCCTGAAGTCCATTCCAATCTTGTCTATCTCGTCAAGCATGAAAACAGGATTGTTTGTGCCTGCTGTTTTTATTCCCTGTATTATCCTGCCGGGGAGGGATCCGACATATGTCCTTCTGTGACCCCTTATCTCGGCTTCGTCTCTGACCCCTCCCAGAGACATGCGGACAAATTCCCTTCCGAGCGACCTTGCAATGGATTTACCCAGCGATGTCTTCCCAACTCCCGGAGGTCCTATAAAACAGAGGATAGGGCCTTTCATCTTTTCTTTCCTCAGCTTTCTTACGCTGAGATATTCAAGGATTCGTTCTTTTACCTTCTCTAAGTCATAGTGGTCATCATCAAGCACTTTCTTTGCTGTTTTTATATCCAGATTGTCCTTTGTCTGCTTTGACCACGGCAGCTCAACCATCCATTCAAGATATGTCCTTACAGTTCCTGCCTCGGCGCTGTCAGGATGCATCTTCTCAAGACGCTTAAGCTGTTTCTCTGCCTCTTTCTGGACCTTCTCTGGCATCTTTACTTCCAAAATCTTTTTCTTGAATTCCTTTATCTCTTCTGATCGCTCATCTATATCGCCAAGCTCTTTCCGTATAGCCTTTAACTGTTCTCTGAGGAAATATTCCCTCTGATTCTTGTCTATCTCACCCCTGACTTCTGTCTGGATTTTCTGCTGTACGGTCAGAAGCTCTATCTCTCTGTTCAGTATTTCACTGACTTTTTTCAGCCGCTGGGCAGGTTCGGTTATTTCAAGCACTTCCTGCGCATGGTCTGTCTTTAATCCGATATTTGAGGCTATGAGGTCGGCAAGTTTTCCGGGGTCTTCAAGATTTTCAATCACAATCATAATATCAGGGAGTATTGCTTTGCCGAGAGAAGCTGTTTTGTCTATCTGTTCTTTTACAGTTCTCATTATCGCCTCAGTCTCTATCGTTATTTCTTCGGGCTGAGTATCTGTTATTTTTTCTATACTCGCAGTAAAGAATGGTTCTTCCTGGAGAAACTTTACTGTCTTTGCCTTTGTCAGCCCCTGCACAAGCACCTTGACTCTCCCGTCAGGGAGTTTCAGCATTCTCATTATGAGTCCTACGGTGCCTACATTGTAGAGGTCGGAAGGCGACGGATTCTCAGCATTAAGAGCTTTCTGAGCAATGAGCATTATCATCTTGTTTGTGCTTAATGAATGCTCTATCGCCTTTATGGACATTTCTCTTCCCACAAAAAGAGGGAGTATCATATAAGGAAAGACAACTATGTCCCTTATAGGAAGCACAGGAAGGCTTTGAGGAATTTCAATCTCTTTTTCTTTTTCTTCTTTTTCCGCTACTTTTGCCATTCTTATCTCCTGACCCTTTATTTTTTAATCATTGCCGCTATACCAAGCAGATATTTGGTGAACGGTTTCGAGACTTCTGAATTTTTCAGGGCAAAGTTGACCGTTGCTTTAAGATAACCTAACTTGTCTCCTGCGTCATACCGCCGGCCTTTGAAAATATAACCGTAAATGGGTTCTTTTTTAAGAAGTTTTTTGAGTCCGTCTGTCAGTTGTATCTCTCCGCCCCTGCCCGGAGGCAATTTCTCGAGTACGCTGAATATCTGCGGTGTGAGAATGTATCTGCCTATTATTGCAAGGTTGGACGGCGCCTTTTCTCTTGCAGGTTTTTCAACGAGGTCGCTGATTTTATATATCCCTTTGCCGCAAGGCTTCCCGTCTATTACGCCGTATTTATGTATCTCTGTCATTGGAACTTCTTCAAGCGCGAGTATCGGACAGCCGAGTTTTTCATACAGCCCCAGCATATCTCTCAGCAATGTTTCTTCAGGAGCGATTACATCGTCGCTCAACAGCACTGCAAAGGGTTCATCCTTTACAAACGGCCTTGCACAGAAAATTGCATGTCCGAGGCCGAGCGCTGCCCTCTGCCTTATGTATGCGAAATTCAGATGGTTGAGTTTTGTTATTTCATTGAGA
The DNA here is from genome assembly GCA_018896985.1 of Nitrospinota bacterium. Taxonomy (GTDB): domain Bacteria; phylum Nitrospirota; class Thermodesulfovibrionia; order Thermodesulfovibrionales; family UBA1546; genus UBA1546. The sequence goes on along the minus strand of JAHILQ010000244.1, from coordinate 867 downwards.
AGTTTTTTCTTATCCATCTTCCTGAGATTTTCTTCAAGTTCGTATGCCGAGTCAAAATGGTCTTCAATAGCGCGTTTATATTTGCCTGTGATTATTATGAACTCTTCAATATTGCATGTGATTGCCTCTTCGATTGCATACTGTATCATCGGTTTATCAACAATCGGCAGCATCTCCTTGGGCGATGCCTTTGTCGCAGGCAGAAACCTTGTGCCAAGCCCGCCTGCAGGGAATAAAGCCTTCCTTATTTTTTTACGCATTTTTTTCTTCATAAAAATTAGACCACTGTGATACGATAGAGCACTGTAATTATTAATTATAGCATACATCACACTTGTTTTTTCTGCTTTTGTGAGATAAGATTCATCTGTAAATTTTATTCTGCTTTTCTGAGGGGACTGGAAAATAAAAAGAACTCTCTGTTAAAATTATAGCCGATTTTTTTGATCGGAGGGCTTGATGGATTTTAAAGATCAGGTAGCTGTTATCACAGGCGGTGCGCGCGGGATTGGAAAGACAATTGCCGAGGCGCTTGCAAGAAAAGGTGTCAATATCGTTATTGCTGATATCAGCAGCGAGCAGGCGCAGGGGACAGCGGCAGAGATGGAAAAGCTGGGTGTTAAGTCAACCGGAGTTGGGCTTGATGTCTCAAAGTCAGAAGAAGTGGTTAAAGTATTCGGAGAGATAGCAAAAGACTACGGTAAAATAGATATTCTCGTAAATAATGCAGGCATAACAAGAGACGGGCTTATAATGAGGATGAAGGAAGAAGACTGGGATGCTGTGATTAATATTAATCTGAAGAGCGTGTTCCTCTGTTCTAAGGAGGCGGTAAAAGTAAGGGCAAAACAGAGATACGGCAGGATT
>JAHILQ010000243.1 GCA_018896985.1 Nitrospinota bacterium | reverse complement strand
CATAAGCTCAAGCTCATGTTTCTTTATCTCCATGCCGAGATACGGAGCCTTTGTAATTCCTATGCCGTGCTCTCCTGAGATAGTGCCTCCAAGGCTTAGAGTCATATCAAAAATTTCTCTTACAAGAGACTTAGCCTTTTGGTATTTTTCAGCGTCTTTTTTATCAACCATGATATTCACATGGATATTGCCGTCTCCTGCATGTCCGAAGTTCACTATCTGAATTCCGCTTTCTTCAGAAAGCCCTCTCAGCTTTTTTAATATGTCAGGGATTTTATCTCTCGGCACAACAATATCTTCATTTATCTTCGTTGGATTCATATGATAAAGCGCAGGCGATATTGACCGCCTTGCCTCCCAGAGCTTATCCCGTGCAGCAGCATCCTCTGCCATCTTTACATCCGCATTTAATGATTCGCATATCTCTATTATCTTTTCCGCCTGCTTTGTTATTGCTGACGGATGCCCGTCCAGCTCAATTAGAAGAAGCGCCTCAACGTTTCTCGGAATTCCAACAGGCTTGAAATTTTCTACTGCGGCGATTGTTCCTGCATCCATAAACTCAAGAGCCCTCGGTATTATTTTTGATGCTGTTATTTTTGCTACTGCTGAACCTGATGCCTCAAGGTTATCAAACATAGCAAGCAGAGTAATAACCTCTTCCGGCAAAGGAAGAATCCTGAGACGCAACTTTGTTATCACAGCAAGAGTGCCTTCCGAACCTGTGAGTAACCTCGTAAGGTCATAGCCTACAACCCCTTTTGTTGTTTTAACCCCTGTTGTTATCACACTGCCGTCAGGCAGCACCGCCTCTATCTCCATCACATAATCCCTTGTGACGCCGTACTTCAATGCCCTTGGGCCTCCGGCATTATTCGCCACGTTTCCGCCTATTGTACAGAAATTCATACTCGCGGGATCAGGCGGATAGAAAAAACCGAGATGCTCAATATCACGCTGCAGCCTGCCGTTTATAATTCCGGGCTCAACAACAACATTGAGATTATTCGTATCAAGCTCTACCAGTTTATTCATCTTCTCAAGGCTTAAGACAATGGCGCCGTTCAATGGAATGGAGCCTCCTGTCATGCCTGTGCCTGCGCCTCTCGGTGTAACAGAAATCTCATTTTCAAAGGCATACTTCATCACCCTGACAACTTCTTCTGTGTTTTTTGGCCAGGCAACTGCCGAGGGACGGCTTTCAATCCCGGATGCGTCAAAGCCGTAACAGATTAAATCCTCCGGTTCCACCGATATCTTTATGTCAGGCAGAAGGTCTGTAATCCTGTTTTCTGAATGGCTATTATTTTTCATCTCCTACATCTTACTTTAAGATTTTCATTGTATTTCGATGGCACACTGCAAGCGCAAGCGCATCTGCGCTGTCTGCAGACAGTTTGGTTTTCAGATTCAGTATTTTTGAAACCATACTCTGAACCTGATGTTTTTCTGCCCTGCCGTAGCCCACAACTGCCTTTTTAACCTCAAGCGCGCTGTACTCGTAAACAGGAAGCCCGGAGGAAGCTGCTGCAACCAGCGCCGCGCCTCTTGCCTGTCCGAGGACAAGGGCAGCCTTTATGCTCTTTGCAAAAAAGACCTTTTCGATGGCGACCTCATGGGGGGAATATTCTCTTATAATGTCAGCAAGGTTGGCGTAAAGTTCTTTCAGCCTTACATCCAGCGGCTGTTTAGAAGGCAGCATTATTCTTCCCGATGCAACATAGACAGCGTCGGTGTTTGAGTTTATCCCGAGCTGCTCGGGATGGACTGTCTTTATTATTCCATAGCCGCAGACAATACTACCCGGATCAATGCCGAGTATAATCCTTGACTTATTTTTTTCTTGGCGCCTCAAAAAGTATCTCCTCCACCATCTGGCAGAGGACATGTCCAAGCGTTATGTGGGTTTCCTGAATTCTCGGGGTGTTATCAGAGGGGACAATAAATGCATATGTGGCCTTTGCCGCGAATTTTTCTCCCTTGGCTCCGGTGAATGCTATGGATTTTATTTTCTTTTTCTTTGCCACGTCCATCGCCTTAAGCACATTTGCTGAGCCTCCGCTCGTGCTTATGGCAATAACAATGTCGCCTTCTTCTCCGAGCGCCTTAAGCTGCCTTGCAAACACTTCAGAATAATCATAATCATTTGCAATAGAAGTAATGACTGCCATATCAGTATTAAGGGCAATTGCAGGAAGGCTTGGCCTTTCCTTTTTGAATCTGTTAATAAATTCAGCCGCTATATGAGAAGCGTCTGTTGAACTGCCGCCGTTGCCAAAGAGAATAAGTTTTTTGCCGTCGTTAAATGTGTCGGCTATTGCTTTTGACACCTCAATTACAGCGTCAACGTTCTCTTTTATGAACTGTTCCTTGACCTTTATGCTTTCTTCAAATGCCTTTAAGATTTTTTCTTTCATAAGTGTATTGATAGAGTAATTTAATTATGCCTTACCTGTCAATTGATTTTTAGGGTAAAATATGACTAAATCCCGTTAGAGAACTCACATGGGGTATTAGACCCCGTGTTCGTAGAATATAACAGGGTGTTCTCTAACGGGATAAAGGGCGTAGGGAATCATGAATATCCAGAGAAACGGCCAGTTAACAGACAACATGGAAAGGGCGTCAAGACTGCGCGAGATATTTGAAACCCTCTGCGAACGTAACAAAGATTTCCCTGTAATAGTTGAAGGAAAGAGAGATGCAATTGCGCTCAGGGAGCTTGGGCTTCAGGGAGAGATACTCATGCTTCACAGCGGGCAGAGCATATATGACTTTTGCGAAGAGATATCGGAGAAGTTTCACCGTGTGATAATACTCCTTGACTGGGATGAAAAAGGAGAAAGCCTGAATAAAGCTCTATGCAGGCACCTGAATGGGCAGTGGGAAGAATTCTCGGCGTTCAGGGAATTGATAAAGATACTATGCCAGAAAGAAATCCAAGACATAGAGGGTATTCCAAAACTCATAAGGAGACTTGAAGCGAATGAAACAGGTTGGCAGTAGGGGTGAGTATCTCGCCGCTGAATTCCTCAAAGACAAAGGTTACAGGATAATCGGAAGAAATTACAAGACTCCAGTTGGGGAACTGGATATCATTGCAAAGGACGGAGAGACGCTTGTTTTTGTTGAGGTCAAAACCCGTTCAAGCAATGCCTTCGGTTATCCGTTTGAGGCCGTAGACTCAAAGAAAAAACATAAACTTAAAAACCTCGCCCTGTTCTATCTTAAAAATCAGAAGAAAACCTGCGCTGCCAGATTTGATGTCATAAGCATTAATTTAAGCGGGACAAAAAAAGAAATAGAACATATCAAAGATGCATTTGAAGTATAGAGTAGTTGAAAACATCGCTGTTTTTATAATAGTATATCAGGATGCCGAAGTGGTGGAACCTGGTAGACACGCACGTTTGAGGGGCGTGTGGGGTAACCCGTGCGGGTTCAAATCCCGCCTTCGGCACCATTTATTTCCTCCTATTAAATTATCCCAACGGATGTCTAAATGGCTTACATCATAAGATGGTCTCCTCGGGCAGGTTCTAACTTTGAAGAAATTTGCGAATACATCTCATTCGTTTAACACCGCAACCGTTAGCCGCATAAATTTAAAATGATTTACAGGATTCTGGCAGACATTGTTGTATTTGTGCATTTCCTCTGGATACTATTTCTTGTCTTTGGCGCATTCTTTGGCAGCAAAAACAGACTCATAAAAATCTTCCACATTTCAGGGCTTGCATTTGCACTTGTCATCCAGTTGTTTGACTGGCACTGCCCCCTTACCCATCTTGAGTTCTGGCTGAGAGAAAAACACAGCCCTTCCTTGACATACAGCGGTTCGTTCATTATCCATTACCTTGAAAAACTAATTTATATAGAAATCCCTTCATATTTAATACTCATACTTACGATTCTTTTATGCGGATTAAATGTATGGATTTACATAAGAAAAAAGAAATTAAATACTTAAAAGCGCTTTTAAGCCCCTGACTGCCCTTTCAGGCGAAGGATAGACAGGGATTTTTGCTTTCTCAACCAACAATGTGAGCCTCTTGGATATTCCGCTTTCTGCAATGCAGTCAATTTCCTGATTACGCATAGAAATCAGATTCGGTAAATTAAAAGAAATGATGCAGTAATTTTTAAAATCCCGATGCTGCTATGCGGGCAAAATTAATAACTGCGGAAGGCAGCACTCCAATAACCAGAACTGCGATTACTGTTATTGCAAGCGCAAGGGCTATTCCGGGAGAGACAGAAAGCTGCACTGAGGTTTTAGGTTCTTTCATATACATATACATGATAATCCTGAGATAGAAGTATGCTGATATTGCACTAAAGATTACAGCGATAACAACAAGCCATGTGTATCCTGCATTGATCGCAGCCATAAATATATATAATTTACCGATAAACCCTGCTGTGGGTGGGATGCCTGTTAGTGAGAACATGAAGATTAGCATTAATACTGCTGCTAAAGGATGAGTTTTAGCAAGTCCTTCATAGTCATAAATACTGTCACCCTTGAAACCTTCGCTTCTAAGCATGATTATTACTGCAAAGGCGCCGATATTCATAAATGCGTATATCATGAGATAATTCATCATACTGGCAAGTCCCTCATTGTTTGCTGTGATAATACCGAGGAGGGCATATCCTGCATGCGCAATTGATGAGTATGCAAGCATTCTCTTGATATTCGTCTGAGACAGTGCAACGATATTTCCGACAGCCATAGTGAGTATCGAAATAGGAATCAGTATTGCTACCCAGTCGACCTTTACCGATACGAAGGCCACCATGAAGACCCTTCCTAAAACTGCAAAACCTGCTGCCTTTGGTCCGACTGACATGAATGCTGTAATGGATGTCGGAGCTCCTTCGTAGACATCAGGCGCCCACATGTGGAATGGTGCAGCAGCGATCTTGAAACCAAATGCTACAATCAGGAATATGACAGAGAGCAGGAGTGAGAAATTATCAGTAAGGCCTCTTTCATTAATAAAAGAAGCTATTGCCTTAAGATCCGTTGTACCTGTTAGGCCATAGACTATTGATATACCATAGAGCAGGAATGCAGATGAAAAGGCTCCAAGAAGGAAATATTTCAGTGCCGCTTCATTTGACTTGATATCATGTCTGATAAAACCTGCGAGAACATAGGTACTGAGGGCCATGAGTTCAAGACCTAAATAAAGCACAATCAGGTCACCGGCAGATGCCATGATCATCATGCCGATTGTCGAAAACAGGATAAGGCTGTAATATTCTCCATAATTTACCTTCTCGACAGCAATATACTTAATGGATATTAAGATAGTGAGGATGACATTGATAAAGAAAATGAGTTTAAAGAATGTGCTGTAACCATCAGAGATATACATGCCCCCAAAAGTTATACCAGAAGAACCAACAAGAGAAAGCGCTACAACAGCCACACCTGCTATACTAATCAGTGCAATAACTTCTTTTTTCTTTATTAAAAGGTCGATCAGTATGACTATCAGTGCAAGGGCAGTCATGAGAAGTTCAGGTATCATAGGTGTGAGGTCGGGAAGCTGAAAATTCATCTGATTACCTCCATAATAGTTTTAGCTATATTTGCTTCCTGCACACCGCCCGTATTAACCCTCTCCAGGAGATGCTGGACTGATGGATGCATGAAGTCAAGAAAAGGATTTGGATAAATACCTATCCATAATACAAGAATAATCAGAGGGATAAGGGTGATCGTTTCCCTGATGTCCATGTCAGGAAGACCCATAACCTTCTTATTTACTTCCGTAAAGAATATCTTCTGATAGAGCCAGAGCATATAGCCAGCACCGATAATAATACCTGTTGCTCCGAGCACACCAGCCAATTTGTTAGCAGTAAATCCGCCCAGGAGTATAAGAAATTCACCGATAAATCCATTTGTACCAGGAAGCCCTACAGCCGCGAGGGTAAATACCATAAAGAAGGCTGCATAAATAGGCATAGGTGTTGCGAGTCCACCGTAGTCTGCTATCAGCCTTGAATGTGTTCTCTCATAGATTATTCCTACAGACAAGAAGAGCGCGCCTGTTACAATGCCATGGTTGAGCATCTGCAGGATTCCTCCTTCAATTCCCTGTGTGTTCAGGGCAAAGATTCCAAGGGTTACAAAACCCATATGGCTCACTGAGCTGTATGCAATTAGCCTTTTCAAGTCAGTCTGTGCGAAGCATATGACAGCGCCATAAATAATTGCTATGACCGAAAGGGTCAACATTACAGGCACCATTGCCTTTGACGCTTCAGGGAACAGGGGCAGTGAAAACCTGAGAAAACCGTATGCACCCATCTTAATGAGTATTGCAGCAAGGATAACGCTACCTGCTGTAGGGGCTTCTGTGTGGGCATCCGGTAACCATGTATGAACCGGCCACATTGGGACCTTTACTGCAAATGCTGCAAAGAACGCCCAGAAAAGCCAGAGCTGCATATTGTAAGGATATGTCTTTGTCATTAAATCAAGGATATTAAAGGTATTGCCTGCATAAAGGTAAAGAACGATGATTCCAACAAGCATCAGGACACTCCCGACCAGCGTATACAGGAAAAACTTTATGGCTGCATAGATCCTGTTCGGGCCTCCCCAGACTCCGATAATCAGGAACATCGGAATGAGCATTGCCTCCCAGAAGAGATAGAAGAGGAAGAAGTCCAGAGAGCAGAAGACGCCGATCATGAACGAAGTTGTAAGCAGTATTGATATATAGAATTCTTTTACCTTTGTCTTTATTGAGTCCCATGATATGAGAACGCAGAGGATTGCTATTAATGCAGAAAGAAGCACAAATAAGACGCTGATACCGTCAACGCCGAGAAAATAATAGATATTCCAGTCCGGTATCCAGCTGAATTTCTCGGCAAACTGCATCTTATGGGTTGATTTGTCAAAATCGGTAAATAAGGTAAGTGACACAATAAATGTCAGAATGCTTGTTCCCAAGGCGATCCATTTTGTGAGCAATTCCCATGACCTTCTGGTTATGAGAATGAGAAGGGCACCTAAAACAGGCAGAAAGATCACCGTGCTCAGTATTGGATAACTCAATTGATTCATGATTACCTGTTCCATCTTTCTCCTCTATTGCAACAGCAATACCAGCGCGATGGTAAAGAACGCACCGGCAGCCATGAATATTCCATAGTGTTGTGCCAAGCCTGTCTGGATCTTCCGCAATTTTTCGCTGAACTTACCGATTGCCCCTGGCACACCATTAACTACCCCTTCTATTATCTTTGCATCAGTAATTGCAACAAGAACCTTATCAGCAATCCACATTGTGGGTTTTACTATCGTAAAGTCATAAAGCTCATCTATATAATATTTGTTATAAGAAATTTTATATATCCCGATAAATTTCTCGGCAAGCTTCTTTGGCAAATCTGTTCTTTTGAGATAAAAGAATGCTGCAAGTGCTATTCCAATAAGTGCTATAGTTGTCGAAAGTCCCATTACACCAAATTCTTCAGCATGTGTCCCATGAAATTCTGGATGCCCTAATACAGGCTCTAAAAATTTGGCGAAATGCGCACCTCCACCGAGTATCGGTGGAATTCCAACCCATCCTGCTGCAACTGCACCGACTGCAAGGAGAATCAAAGGTATGGTCATAATCTTTGGTGACTCATGGAAGTGGTGTTCTTTATGATGAGCACCATGGCCGTGGCTTTCTTCATGATGACCTCCACGGTATTTACCGTGGAATGTCAGGAAGATAAGCCTGAAGGTGTAGAACGGCGTGAGGAAAGCAACTGCAGTTGCCATAAGCCATACCAGTTTTCCTACAGAGGAATGTGAGGCATAGGCAGACCAGATAATCTCGTCCTTGCTGAAAAAACCTGAAAACCCTGGAATTCCTGCAGCGCTCAATGCTGCAATAACAAAGACTGCATAGGTAATCGGCATGTATTTTTTCAGTCCGCCCATTTCCTGGATATCGTTCGTATGGACAGCATGGATAACACTACCGGCAGCAAGGAAGAGCAGGGCTTTAAAGAATGCATGGGTATAAAGATGGAAGATACCGGCAGCGTACGCACCAACTCCGCAGGCGAGGAACATCAGACCTAAGTGACTGCAGGTGGAATAAGCGATTATCCTCTTTATATCGTTCTGGGTGATTGCAATCGTAGCAGCGAACAATGATGTGGCGGCACCAACAATAGCAACTGTGTTCATTGCAACTTCTGATAAATTAAATATTGGGTTACACCGGGCTACCATAAATATACCGGCGGTAACCATAGTTGCTGCATGGATTAATGCACTGACAGGTGTAGGACCTTCCATTGCATCAGGAAGCCAGACATGGAGCGGTATCTGTGCTGATTTTCCGATTGCACCGCAGAAAAGCAGAAGGGCAATAAGGGTTGGGAGGTCAACATTCCATCCCAGGAAATTCACTGTCTGGCCGGCAATCCCGGCGGCATTTGCGAAGACAGGTACATAATGAAGTGTTCCGAAGGTAAGGAATATCATGAAGACGCCGATACCAAATCCAAAGTCTCCAAATCTGTTTACGATAAAAGCCTTTTTACCGGCATCAGCGGCTGATTTCTTGTTTAAGTAATATCCGATGAGGAAGTATGAACAGAGGCCGACACCTTCCCATCCAAAATAAAGCTGCATGAAGTTGTTCCCCATAACGAGCATCAGCATGAAGAAGGTAAAGAGACTGAGATATGCAAAGAACCGGTAATAACCTTTGTCTCCATGCATGTAACCGACAGAATAAATATGTATTAAAGATGCACAGGTAGTAACAACAACCAGCATTACTGCTGTGAGCGGATCGATAAGGAAGCCGACAGTGACGTTGAACGTACCTGAAAGCATCCATGTATAAAGGTCTTCATTGATGACCTTCCCTGCCATAGCTTGTGGCAAGACTGATGTTATGGTCACAATGAAAGAACCGACTACAGCGAGTACGGAAGGCCAATGTGCCTTATCTCTTAAGACCTCTTTTCCAAGAAGGATATTAATGACAAAAGCTGCGAGTGGGAGAAATGGTATTAAAAGATATAATTTCATATCATCTCACTCCGTGAGAATTCATACATTTTTAATTTTGCATTTTGCATTTTAAATTTATATTTCATCCCTGCATCTCTTTCACTTCATCCACATGCACAGTAGCCTTATTTCTGAATAACGCTATAATGATTGCAAGCCCGATAACAGCCTCAGCAGCAGCTACTGCAATAACAAAGAAAGCGAGTATCTGTCCCCTCATGTCCTGAAGGTAGTGGCTGAGGGATATTAGGTTGATATTCACGGCATTCAGCATTAATTCAATAGATATAAACATGATGATGACATTCTTCCTCGAAAGGAAGCCAAAGACCCCTATTGCAAAGACTACCATACTGAGAACCATATACCAGCTTAACGGGACCATTAAGGTTTCAGCCTCCTTTTTGCAAGGACTATCGCACCGATAATCGCAACAAGAAGTATCAGTGATGTTACTTCAAATGGATAAAGGAATTCCGTATATAGAAGCTTTCCTAAAGCCTTTGTATGAGTTTCCTGTTTAATCAGTTCGATTGAATAAATACCGGGAGGCGCGGCGATAAATGATTTTATCGACATTATAATGACTACTAAAAGACCAACTGCAAAAGTCAGACCTGTTGGCCAGGCACCAATAAATTTATTGACCAATAATTCCTCCCTGATATTCATTAACATTACAACAAAAAGGAACAAGACGAGTATGCCACCTGCATAGACAATGACCTGTATGGCAGCCATAAATTCAGCATTTAAGAATAAATATAAACTTGCAATGTGGAAAAAGAGCAAAAGCATCCAGAGAACGCTGTGAACTGGGTTTTTCCTTGTTACAACAAGTAAGGAAAATATTACAATCGCAAATGCAAAGTATGCAAAGAATAACTGTTGAATCATTGCTTTTTCCCTCTCCAGACTGCCTGTCCAGTAGGCGTTCCAAAATCATCAGACATCGGCCTCCAGAATTTCTTGAAATACTCCTCTCCTTTTTTGCCTGGCATATATTTATCCCAATTCGATAAGAGCCTGTCCTTTTTCATATATATGTTTTCTTTCTTATAATCAGAATATTCATAGTTCTCTGTTAAAACAATTGCACCATAGGGACATGCTTCCACACAGAAACCGCAGTAAATGCATCTCAAAATATCTATCTCGTATTTGTCCACCTGTCCCTTTGCCCTTGAAATATGAATGCACTGTGACGGGCAGATTGTAGCACACAGTCCGCAGCCTACACATTTTGCCTGGCCTGCCTGATTCTTTGCAAGGGCATGCTGGCCCCTGAACCCGGGTGCTATATGCCGTCTTTCTTTGGGATATTGTATGGTAACTGCATGTGAGAACAGTCTCCTCAAGGTCAGAGACATTCCCTGGAATATCTCTATAAAGGTAAACCTTTTTACAATTTCCCTGACAGTCACTCTATACTCCCTTTACTATCATAGTAAGATTTTCACTAAACCTGTTACCACTATATTCGCTAATGCAACCGGAATGAGTATCTTCCAGCCGATTGCCATAAGCTGGTCATACCTGTACCTTGGTACCGTTGCCCTGAGCCAGTAATAGAAGAAGATGAATGCATAGACTTTCATAAGAAACCACACGATACCGGGAACATAATTTACAAATGGTACATATTTTGTGATATACCACGGCAAGGTCCATCCACCGAGGAAACAGACCGTTGCCAATGAAGCCATAATTAACATTGCTATGTACTCACCGAGGAAGAATAGTGCAAATCTGAATCCGCTGTATTCGGTAAAATACCCGGCAACAAGCTCGCTCTCTGCCTCAGGCATGTCAAATGGAGTCCTGTTCACCTCGGCTACCGCTGCAATGGTAAATACAACAAAAGCTACAAACTGGGGTATTGCGTACATGCCGAAGACAGACTCTTCCTGTGCTCTCACGATTTCTGTAAGGTTCAGAGAACCTGCCATGATCATGACACCCACAAGGCTCAGACACATGGCAATCTCGTAACTGATAACCTGTGCAGATGACCTGAGACCCCCGATGAATGAATATTTTGAGTTCGATGCCCACCCTGAAATGAATATACCATAGACGCCGATACCTGCCATGGCAAAGATGAAAATGAGTCCTATATTGAGATTTGCGATTACAAAATTGGAAGCAAAGGGGATAACAGAAAGATTCACCATTGCCGCTGCCATAAAGATGATCGGACCGATGTAAAATACGGCTTTATCGGCCTGCGCGGGGATAATGTCTTCCTTGAAAAACAATTTGATACCGTCCGCAAAAGGCTGAAGAAGACCGTGCCATCCCACTCTCATAGGTCCGAGCCTCACCTGCATATGTCCGATAACCTTACGCTCAAAATATGTCGCATAAGCAACATGCAGTAATCCGATTCCGAGAACAACGGCAATCTTAATGATGATGATTAATACGTTAATCCCGAATTTAATTAAGGCATCGAGCTGTTCAGGTGTTATGATGTTTGAAATATTCATGCTTATCTGTCACACTCTCCAAGCACGATATCAATCGTGCCGATTGCTGCGATTACGTCAGCAACAAGATGCCCAACACAGAGCCTCGGCAAACAGCCAGCATGTATAAACGATGGAGCCCTTAGCCTCATCCTGAAAGGTTTTCCGGAGCCATCGCTCACAAAATAGAACCCGAGTTCTCCTTTCGGCACTTCGGTTGCGACATAGAGTTCTCCTTCAGGTGCTTTCGGCCCTTTCTTGATAAATTCAAATTGCCTGACAAGATGCTCTGCAGCCTTGGCGATTTCTTCTGGCATAGGACCTGCAGCCAGTTCTGCAAGCTTTTCCTCACTGAGTCCCTTGCCGCCAGGTATTATCTTCATTGACTTGAATTTGCAGGCTGCAAAACAGGTGGCGCACTGCAGGCAAAACGCCTGGTCTATTTTATGTGGTTTTTTCTTCTCTCCGGAGATAGCCTTTGCAGGGCATGCCCTCATGCACATTCCACATCCTTTGCATGCCTTTTCTTCTATAAAATAAGCCACTTCTTTTGTTGGATGGGTAATCATCATCATCTTGTCCTTTGGCGGAAGGGTGAATTTAGGATCTTCAGCCATAACAGGACCTGGAGGCAATTTCCCGATACACTGCCTGATGATATTATTCGACTGCCTCATCTCCAGCATCCTGCAGCGGTATCTGTCGTAAGTATCGCCTGCTGTTCCGATTGGAACTTCAAAGTCAACCTTATCATATGCATCATACGGCATATGTTTTCTTATATCATAAGGGACGCCGGAGCCCCTCAATGTCGGTCCTGTCATCCCCCAGCTTACTGCCTCTTCTGCTGAGATTACGCCTATGCCTACTGTCCTCTGGAGCCATATCCTGTTCTGGTCAATCAGGGTCTCATATTCCAGAATCCTTGAAGGGAATTCGTCTGTAAATTTCCACAGACTTTCGAGGAATTCCTGTGGAACATCGTTTCTTACGCCCCCCACCCTTGGATAGGTGACGGTGAGCCTTGCGCCGCATATCATCTCAAATAAATCAAGAATCCACTCCCTTTCACGGAAGCAGTAGAGGAATACGGTCATTGCGCCAATATCAAGGGCATGGGTTGCAAGCCAGAGGAGATGGTTCGAAATCCTCGACATTTCTCCGACAATTGTTCTTATGAACTTTGCCCTCTCGGGAACCTCTATCCCAAACAGTTTTTCGACTGCAACACAATAACCGATATTATTTGACATCGCAGAGACATAATCCATTCTGTCAGTCAGCGGGAGGGCCTGGAAATAACTTAAACTTTCACCTAGCTTTTCAATTCCTCTGTGGAGATATCCGACATAAGGGGTAACCTTGACAATTGTTTCCCCGTCTATATCAAGGACAAGCCTCAGAACTCCGTGCGTGGCAGGGTGCTGCGGACCCATGTTTACATTAAGTTCTCTTGTTTCGAATATCTTTTCTGCCTCTTTCTGAATCATCTTATCCTTCCCACTCAAACTCTTTTAGTTCCTTTGATCTCTTGAGAACTTCCGTAAACCCCGGCCAATCATTTTCGAGTGCAGGACCTTGCAGAGGATAATCCTTTCTTAACGGGTAGCCTTCCCAGTCTTCCGGCATAAGAATCCTCCTGAGGTCAGGGTGGCCGGTAAATACAATACCGAACATGTCAAAACATTCCCTTTCATGCCAGTCTGCACCGGCCCAAATGGGAACCGAGGAATTTATCTTTGGATCGTTTTCAGTGACCTGTGCCCTGATACGAATATGATGACGGTATCTTATTGAATAAAGGTTATATACGACTTCGAACCTGACTTCTTTTTTATTGAGATAATCAACAGCGGTGAGATCCTGGAGATGGTCGAGACTTAAAATAGGGTCATCATGGAGATATTTTAGAATTGGAATTATCTGATCCCTCTTAACTATAACAGAGACCTGACCACTGAACTCTGCAACATCAACTACCTGATCAGGGAATCGTTTCTTTATCTTCTCTGCTATATCTTTGGGGTTCAGTCCTGCGGGGTGTATCGTAATTCTTACTTCTGTTACCGCCATGGACTCCACCTGAAATGTTCTTTTCTGATCTTTTCCTGAAGCAACATCATGCCTTCGAGTAGTGTTTCAGGTCTCGGTGGGCAACCCGGCACATATACATCTACAGGCAGGAAGGTATCGCAACCCTGCACTGTACTGTATGTCCTGAACACTCCACCTGTGCATGCACAGCTTCCCATTGCAACCACATATCTCGGTTCGGGAATCTGGTCATATACCCTTCTGACAACAGGTGCCATCTTTTTTGTAACGGTACCGGCAACGATCAAGCAGTCTGCCTGTCTCGGAGAACCTCTGAAAATGATTCCGAACCTGTCAAAGTCATAATGTGATGCGCCTGCGGCCATCATTTCGATTGCGCAACATGCGAGTCCAAAGGTTGTAGGCCAGATTGAGGATAACCTTCCCCAATTAACAATTTTATCCAGAGAGGTGATGATCAAATTCGGGGGTAAAATCTTAGTCCCGTCATCTAACGTAACAAGCCCAGTTGCTGATGTGTCTATTAACATCTCTTACCTCTAACTATCTTATTAATCTTGATTAATCCCACTGAAATGCCTCTTTTTTCCAGGCATAGATATAACCGACCAAAAGAATACCAATGAAGAGAACCATCTCTATAAAAGCAATTATTCCAATTTCATCGAAGACAATAGCCCATGGATAAATAAAGATTGCTTCAACATCGAATACGACGAAAAGCATTGCGATGATGTAAAACCTGATAGCAACTCTGGTGCGCGGCTCGCCCGTTGGAGTGATGCCTGATTCATAAGGCATAAGCTTTTCAAAATAAGGTTTCTTTAATCTGAAGATTGTACCGATAAGTAAGGCGCCAAGGCCAAAAGCCGTAGCAATAATAATGAAAATAAGAACTGGTAAATATTCTGATGGTAAATATGTTCCAGGCATACGAGTATATGTTTATACTCAAAAAATCAATTATTGTCAAGTAAAAAATGTACATTCAAAAATCTGTAAGATTTTAATAGTCTTAACCCCTCGCTATTATTCCTTAAACTATATGAGATATAATAAAAAAATAACTACGTGACTTCTCGATGATAAGTTTATCTTGCATAATCAAACAACGATGATATAATGTAAGCCATTTTAATTTTAAAGTAAGATGGAAGTAAAGAGATTTGTCTACTCCCTAACCGGAAAGCTCATTCTAACCATAAGTGCCTTAATGGTCAT
>JAHILQ010000242.1 GCA_018896985.1 Nitrospinota bacterium | reverse complement strand
ATCGTTAACAATTTCAGGCAGTCCCAGTTCCTGGAATGTCTTTATCTGAAACGGGATGGTCCTGAATGCGCCGGCAACAGCTCCCCTTTGCATAAAGATATTTGTCCTGAACCTGCTCAGCCCCTTCACCCCGAATGACAGGTCAAGTTCATTGCTTTCTTCAAATTTATGTTTCTGGGCATCCGTAAGAACACCGTAGCAGAGCTCTTTTGTCTCGGCAGGGGTTAATTGCGGATGGTCAAGCACGACAAGTTTCCCGTCAATCCTTACACGAGGCGGGCTTCCTGTTGTTATGTGAAGATCAGATGCCCCTTTTTCTATCATTACCTTAAGCAAGTCATACAGTGTTAGTGTTGCCATTATATCCCCTCCGCTCACTCTGTGAGAATTCAAAATTTAAAATTTAAAATTGTGAGATTTACCTTGAATCTTGAATCTTAAATTTTCTTTAATCTCCGAAAGTAACTCTCAGCACTTCTTCAATCGTAGTAACGCCTTCCTTTACCTTTGTCAGCCCGCTCATCCTCAATGTCTTCATGCCACCTCTTATAGCAGCCTTTTTAAGGTCAGTCGCCGATGCCCCTTCAAGTATAAGTTTTCTTATCTCTTCATTGACAACCATTATTTCATAAAACGCTATCCTTCCCTTGTAACCTGAGTTGTTGCATACTGAGCACCCCTTGCCCCTATAACACTTAACAGTCCTTGCATCTTCTTCCGAAAACCCCAGGCTTATAAGAGTCGGCAAAGGAAACTTTTCTTCCTCTTTCTCGCATTCCTTACATATCTTTCTTGCCAATCTTTGAGCCATTATAAGTATAACAGATGATGACACTAAAAATGGCTCGATACCCATATTCATCAATCTGCTTACGCTGCTCGGAGCATCATTTGTATGAAGGGTGCTGAGAACAAGATGTCCTGTTAAGGCAGCCTTAACCGCTATTTCAGCAGTCTCAAAATCACGTATCTCGCCGACAAGTATGATATCAGGGCTCTGTCTCAAAAAAGACCGCAGGGCAGAGGCAAATGTAAGCCCTATCTCCTCTTTCATCTGCACCTGATTTATCCCGAGGAAATTATATTCTATAGGGTCTTCGGCAGTCATTATGTTTATATTGGGTTTATTAAGATAATTTAATGCTGAATAGAGCGTCGTTGTCTTTCCGCTTCCTGTGGGTCCTGTAACAAGTATCATGCCGTAAGGTTTATTAAGACATTCCAGAAATTTCTGCAGCGCCTCTTCTTCAAAGCCAAGCTTTGTTAAATCAACCTGTAATGATGCTTTATCAAGGATTCTCATGACTGTCTTTTCTCCGAAAAGACAGGGGAGGATAGAAACACGGAAATCCACTTCTTTTTTCTTGCCCAGCCTGAGCTTAATCCTGCCGTCCTGCGGAAGCCGCCTTTCCGAGATATCAAGTTTAGCCATTATCTTTAGCCTTGAGACTACGGAGTTTTTAATCCTCAGCGGCAGATTCATTGCCAGGGCAAGAACACCGTCAACCCTGTATCTGACTCTCACAGAGTTCTCGTAAGGCTCGATATGAATATCGCTTGCGCCTATTTTTATCGCATTTATAAGAATGCCGCTTACAAGTTTTACAATCGGCTCTTCAATCTCACCTCTTGCGCCCAGCATATCCTCTTCAGTGACATGCTCAACGTCATCAAGCGCATCACCGACAATCCTGTCAAATTCATCAACATCAACCGTAGGCCCTTCTCCGAAAGATCCCTCCTCTTCTTCGCCTGTAATGTCAGTGTCTGACAGAGTATAGTCCTTTGCCTCAAGCTTCATCGCCTTTTGTGCCGCCTGTGCCTGAGGCTGGGCAGCCCCCTTGCCTCCGTAATATGTGGTTATGGCATTTATCAGCGCAGATTCTGTTGCTATAACAACCTCAACGTTATACCCGGTCATAAACTTTATGTCATCCACTGCAAACACATTTGAAGGGTCTGCCATCGCTACTGTCAATGTCGCGCCTGTCCTCGTAAGGGGCATTATCATATATTTTTTCGCCATGTCAGCTGTTATAAGCTTTAAGACAGATGAATCTATCTTGTATTCAGCCAGATCTATCGCTGACATCCCGTACTGCTTGCTCAGAAACGTAACCAGCTTGTCCTCGGTTAGATGCCCTAATTTCACGAGATTCGTCCCGAGCCTTCCGCCACCCCTCTTCTGCAGCTTTAACGCCTCATTGAGCTGCTCCTCGGTGATTACACCCGAGGCTATGAGTATCTGTCCTAATTTGGCTGCCATAATTTGCTCCGCAAGAATTCAAAATTCAAAGAAGTGTCAGTGATTAGTGTCTGTGTCAGTAAAAAACTGACACTGTTAACTGACACTGTCACTGTAATTTTGAATCTTGAATCTTGAATCTTGAATTTCTTATTCCCCAAATGTTGCCCTCGCTATTTCTTCCGCAGAAGTGATTCCATCTTTTATTTTTGCCAAACCGCTTATCCGTAATGTTTCCATCCCAAGTTTTACAGCAGCCCGCCTTATCTCATCCGACGACGCCCCTTCCAGCGTAAGTTCCTTTAGTTCATCTTTCATTGGCATCACTTCATAAATACCTATCCTTCCTCTATACCCTGTATTGCCGCACGCAGGGCAGCCCCTTCCTCTGTAGCATTTTACAGAATTTGCTTCCTCCTCTGAAAACCCTAATTTTACCAATGCCGGCATTGGAATTTTCTCATCCTCTTTGCACTGGAGGCATATCTTTCTGACAAGCCTCTGCGATGCAATGAGGATAACTGAAGCGGCTACGAGAAAAGGCTCAATCCCAATATTCAACAATCTGCTGATAGTGCCCGGAGCATCATTTGTATGAAGGGTGCTGAGAACAAGATGCCCTGTCAAAGCTGCCTTGATTGCAATCTCAGCTGTCTCAAAATCACGCACCTCACCAACCATGATAATGTCAGGGTCCTGCCTTAAAAAAGACCGCAAGGCAGCGGCAAATGTAAGTCCGATATCCTCTTTCACCGCTACCTGATTTATGCCCATAAAGTTATATTCAACAGGGTCCTCAGCAGTTGATATGTTCACATCTATCTTGTTCAGATAGTTCAATGCAGAATAAAGGGTTGTTGTCTTTCCGCAGCCTGTAGGCCCTGTCACAAGGATCATGCCATTAGGCTTATCAAGGGCTGCCATAAGATCATTCAGCGCATTGCCTTCTATTCCAAGTTTTGTAAGGTCGGCCTGGAGATTGGCCTTATCAAGAATCCTCAGGACAGTCCTTTCGCCAAAAAGACACGGAACAGTGGAGACGCGGAAATCTACTTCCCTTTTCTTCCCGAGCTTTAATTTAATCCTGCCGTCCTGCGGAAGCCTTTTTTCTGAGATGTCAAGGCGCGCCATTATCTTGAGCCTTGATGTAAGGGCATTTTTTATCTTGGCAGGCAGGTTCATGACTACACGGCATTCGCCGTCAACCCTGTATCTGACCCTTACAGAGTTTTCATAAGGCTCCACATGGATATCGCTGCAACCAGCCTTTACCGCATTTAAGAGAATCCCGTTAGCAAGCTTTATAATGGGCGCTGCAACCTCTCTTATAACTTCTGCATCACCTTTATCTTCTATAACCTCAACATCGCCAATCGCATTGCCGACAACCCGATCAAACTCATCAACATCAATCGTAGTCCCTTCATCTGCGCCAAAGGCATCCTCAATGCCTCCATCCTCTGATAGGGTATAGTCCTTTGCCTGAAGTATTTCTGCTGCAGTGGCTGTTGTTGTCTGCACAGGCATCTGTGTCTGCGCCTGTGCCTTTGCTGCAACAAGGCATTCGCCCTTGCCTCCGTAATATGTGGTTATGGTATTTATCAGCGCAGATTCTGTTGCTATAACAACCTCAACGT
>JAHILQ010000241.1 GCA_018896985.1 Nitrospinota bacterium | reverse complement strand
TGCGAGCCTTACCTTGTTCGGAAGCCTCTTTGAATCAAAATATTCATAGAGTTCGTCCATCATGGATTTGACAAGACCCGATGCGTCTGTTGCAGCGCCATGACAGTGCACCCATCCCTGTGTATGAACAACATTGGTTATTCCATAACCTATGCCGCCCATTTTAAAGCCTTTGTCTTTAAGTTCTTTCTTCAGCGGCTCAAGCTTCTTCTCGTCTGATACAAGAAACTCCACGTTATTTCTTGATGTGTACCTGAGGTATCCGTCGCAATACTTTTCTGCGATATCGCACTGCTCGCGGATCGTGTCTGTTGCGAGCAGCCTCGGAGATGCGACTCTTACTGTCCAGAGCTTGTCTCCGCTTTCAGCCACGTGAACCATGCTGGCAGGATTCAACACCTCATGATATTTCCACTTGCCGTAATTCTTTTGAATTACAGGCGGCAAGAACTGTTTATAATGAGGCGGCCCTATGTCTGTTTTTCTCTGTGGTAATGCCATCTTAAATTTCCTCCTTAAATTTATTTAAAATCTATATTTTCCTGTCTTCTTTTCCTCTGCCTCGTTTGCCTTAAACTTTGCAATATCTTCATCGGTATAGAACATGAATGGGTCTCTTCTCGGTTCCTTAATCTGCTGCGGCTGGGGTGCTACACCAATTGCCTCAAGGAATGACCTCATGCCCTTCACCTCAATAAGTTCGCCAATTCTCTCTCTTGGTTTCGAATTATCACTCCACCAATCCCAAATCTTTCGTATCAGGTCTTTTAGTTCTGTATATGGAGGCTCAAGCTTTATGAATGGAATTATTACCCATGAAAGTAGTGAACCCACAACGATCGGTGCCTTACTGCCGATACAGATTGTTGCCCCTCTTTCACCGCCTGGTTTTAATGCCTTTGTCATCCTTGTGATGCAGTGCATGCACCTGTTGCACTCACCATCGTTTATCTTTAATTCTTTGCCGTCATAGCTCATGCACTGTGTAGGACACATATTTACAATTTCAGCATTAATGTCCATTGTTTTGGCATAGTTTTTAACCTCAGCCTGATCAATCTTTATATCGCCTTTCCATGTCCCGATAAAAGACATATCTGCCCTCGCTATAGACGCCACGCAATCACAGGCACATCCTGAAAACTTAAATTTAAATTTATAGTTGAATGACGGCCTATGGAGCTCATCCTGAAATTCCTGTGTAAGATTGTAGCAGATATCGAGCGTATCATAGTTTGCCCATTCGCAGCGGGCAGGGCCAACGCAGCAACTCGGTGTCCTCAGGGCTGAACCTGAACCGCCAAGGTCCCATCCGCGGGAAGAATACTCTGCAAACAGCGGCTCAAGGGCATCTGTTTTGCAACCAAGCAAAATCATATCACCTGTTGAACCGTGCACATTTGTCAGACCGCTGCCATACTTATCCCAGATACCCATGACCTCTCTTAAAGCCTTGGTTGTGTAAAACCAGGCGCTCGGATGGTTTAATCTGACGGTATGGAAATGCGCTACTCCCGGGAATTCTTCGCCTAATTCTGAATACCTTCCGATAACTCCGCCACCATAACCCAGAACTCCAACGATACCCCCATGCTTCCAGTAACCCAGTTTTGTGCTGTAACACTTCTCAAGATGTCCGACCGCATCGTTAGCCATCTCGTTGTTCTTGGCTGCCTTCTTCATCTCAGTGACAAAGCTCGGCCATGGACCTTTTTCAAGGTCGTCAATTAAGGGCGTATTATACTTCTTCATCAAATTCCTCCTTTGTGCGATTTTTATAGCCTAATTTTCGTGAAAAAATGTAAGCTACACAGATTAAAACACCTTCCGTCTAATGGTCAAATAAAAAAATTTAATTTACAAATCATAATTATTTATTATCAAAAAGTTCTCTGCGGTCAAGTGTTATATCAGGCTTTATATCAAGCGCTAAATGCCTCCGGCTAAGGAAAGCTCATCAAAATATGCTCTAATTATAGGTTTTAAAAGATAATTTTGTCAAGGATATTACGCATCCCTGCTAAAGAATCTTATGGCTTCTTTTACCTTCTCTAAATCAACCTGAGTATTGAGGCAGGGGCCAAAAGGCCGTTCGTTTGGAATGCCAAGCACAGGCAACGGATAGGTATCAACAATCCCGCTGCTAAGGTCTGTTTCACAGGCAACAGCAACTATTGCCTCGGGCATTAAATCCTTTACAATCCTCCTTGCAAGCGTACCGCCTGTAGCAACAGAAAGATTAAGCTTATTCTCATCCGCAATCTGAATAAGGTCTTTTATCTCGCACTTGCCGCATCTCTCACAGTTATAAATCTTATGCGTAAGCCTGATTGTGCATTCATCTATCTGAATACAGTGCGGCAAGAGGAGCAGTATCTTCTTTGTCTTCGGATTTTCAGCCCTGACAAGTTTATTGTTAAGGTTTATGATAAATCTCTGCAGCTGTTCTTTCTTATCCTTTCTGAAAGAGCCGATAACCATAAGCATGGGATACAAAAACCTCAACACCAATCCCCTTATCCACCTACGCTTCATCGAAATACATCCCTTCCTTTATGTTTCTTCCCTGAAGAAAGGCGCTTGCCGGCATCACTTTTTTGTTCTGTGGCTGAAGTTCAACAATAGAAAGCAACCCGCTGCCTGTGCCTGCAATAAACTCACCGTTATGCGCTTTTTCTATACGCCCGGCCATTCCCGAACCGGCAATAGACTTAACACCAATAAGTTTAATCATTTCCCCATTCAAATAACAATACGCCCCGGGCCATGGGTGCATTCCCCTCACAAAATTGGACAGTTCTGCTGCTGTTTTTGACCAGTTGACCAGACCATCCTCTTTTTTGATAATAGGCGCATAAGTAGCCTCACCTGACTGTTTCTGTGGTTTCAATGAGCCGTCCCTTATTCCGCCTATTGTCTTAAGAATCAGCGATGCTCCAAGTTCAGACAACCTGATGCTCAGGGTTTCAGTTGTATCCTCATCGCTAATCTCAAGCTCTGCCTGAAGCAGAATATCGCCTGTGTCAAGCCCTTTATCCATAAGCATTGTCGTAATGCCTGTCTTTTTCTCGCCGTTTATTATCGCCCATGCAATCGGTGCAGCGCCCCTGTATTTTGGAAGAAGCGATGCATGAACATTTATGCAGCCCATCGCAGGAAGCCTGAGTATCTCCTCTGTAAGAATCTTTCCGTAAGCCACAACCGCTATAAGTTCTGGCTTGATTGACGAAAGTTCATTCAGAAAAGCGACATCATTCATTTTCTCCGGCTGAAGCACGTGTATCCCGTTTTCTACTGCGAGTTCTTTTACAGGTGACTGCGAAAGCAGATGCCCCCTTCCCTTTTTTCTGTCAGGTTGTGTTACAACTGCAGAGATTTCTTCTCCAGCCTGAATTAGCGCTTTAAGTGAAGGGACTGCAAATAAAGGGGTACCAAAAAAGACTATACGCATTTATCTCCGAGTTTAAAATTAAAAGTTAACCCAAAAAATGCATTTAAATGATGCAGATATTGTGAAAAAATTTATTTTTCGATACCTTAGCATACCTTTCTCTGATGGTTTCTGGAATATTTCAGTGAATATAACAAATAAAGATATTTTAATAAAATCATCGAGTTAAAGAAATTTTTGAGCAATGTCTGCATTATTCGGGTTAAGAGTTAAAAGTTATGATTTCTTAGATTTTTCACTTAAAGTTTTTTTATAGCGCTTCTTAAAAAACTCTCTCTTGATGGGGCTCAGCCTGTCAATAAAGAGTAATCCGTCAAGATGGTCTATCTCATGCTGAAGCGCCCTTGCAAGAAGGTCTCCGCCTGCTATCTCTATGGGTTTGCCTTTTCTGTCAAAACCCTTTACCAGAACCTCCTCTGCCCTTTTTATTTTTGCCCTGTACTCATGGATGCTCAGACACCCCTCTTCATCCTCAACAGAGCCTTTTCTTTCAACAATCTCCGGATTTATTAGTACTATAAGGGGTGTTTTTTCATCAGCCACGCTGATATCTATCACGCAAAGCCTCTTTGAAACTCCAACCTGATTAGCTGCAAGGCCAACCCCTTTCGCAGCATACATTGTTTCTATCATGTCATCTATCAATCTCTGGATGCTGCTGTTTATATCAACAACAGGAGCAGTTTTTTCCTTTAAGATCTTTTCAGGATATTTTT
Source organism: Nitrospinota bacterium (assembly GCA_018896985.1). Lineage (GTDB taxonomy): Bacteria > Nitrospirota > Thermodesulfovibrionia > Thermodesulfovibrionales > UBA1546 > UBA1546. The sequence continues at coordinate 4,297 of JAHILQ010000241.1, read as the reverse complement.
TAATCTCAAGCAACGCCATTTTTTATTATAAAACATTTCAAAGTAAGTGAAGAGATGATAATTAAAGGAACAAGAATTCTCATGGTTTATGATAACGGAAAATGTCTCCATTATTCAAATCTGTTAGAATATTCCATGCATCCGATAGAGATAATCAGGAAATACTATAATCCCGAATCCGAGGCATATAAGTTCCTTATTCAGCACAGCAGAATGGTGGCAAAAAAGGCAGTTGAAGTTGCTGAGAGGGTCAGGCATCTGAATCCTGATATAAAATTTATTGAAGAGGCAGCAATGCTGCATGACATAGGAATATTCCTCACACACGCGCCTCACATCGGCTGTCATGGAGATAAGCCGTACATCTGTCACGGCTATCTCGGCAGAGAACTGCTGGAAAAAGAAGGATATCCGAAACATGCAATTGTATGCGAGACACACGTGGGTGTAGGGCTCTCAATCAAAGATATCGAAAAAAATAATTTCCCGATTCCCAAAAGAGACATGATACCTACAACGATCGAAGATCAGATAATCTGCTTTGCAGATAAATTCTTTTCAAAGGATAATGATCCGCTCAAAGAAAAACCGATTTCAAAAGCAAGAGAATTCATAGCGAGATTCGGAGACGATAAACTTAAGCAGTTTGATGAGTGGGTAGAATTGTTTAAGGAACCATTTTAAACTCAAAAATTAATGAATCCTTTAATTTTAAATTTTAAATTTTCTTGTGCAGCGCCCTTTCCACTGTTCTTATTGCGCAGAATTCCCCGCACATGCTGCACACTTCGCTTTCCGTTGGAGGAATCTCCGCCCTCCATTCCCTGACCTTCTCAGGATTAAGGCTTAAAGCAATCTGGCCGTTCCAGTCAAGCGCCTTTCTGCATTTTGCCATCTGAATATCTTTATCAATAGCGCCCTTAATGCCTTTCGCTATATCAGCGGCATGCGCAGCAAGCCTTGACACGATGACCCCTTCTTTTACATCCTCTATGGTCGGAAGCCTGATATGCTCTGAAGGCGTAACATAACAGAGGAAGTCTGCGCCTGCCGCTCCTGCAATCGCTCCTCCTATGGCTGCGGTTATGTGGTCATAACCCATTCCTATGTCTGTCACCAACGGCCCCAGAACATAAAACGGCGCTCCCTTGCAAATCTCCTTTTCGAGCCTCACATTCAGCTCAACCTGATTCAAAGGAACATGTCCCGGCCCTTCGATAATAACCTGAATATTTTTCTCTACAGACAGATCCCTTAATTCTCCGAGTGTGAGGAGTTCCTCTATCTGAGTCCTGTCTGTTGCATCTGCAAGGCATCCCGGACGCATCCCGTCTCCGAGGCTCAGGGTCATGTCATATTTATAGGCAATCTCAAGAAGCCTGTCATACTGCTCATAAAGAGGATTTTCTTTCTGATTGTATATCATCCATTCAAGGAGAAACGAACCTCCCCTGCTTACTATGTCGAGAATTCTTCCTTCTTTTCTCAATCTCTCTACTGCCTTCATTGTGAGTCCCGAATGAACAGTAATGAAGTCGACGCCCTCTTCTGCATGTTCTTCTATTACTTTAAAAAGGTCGTCTGCTGTCATCTTTGCTATTGAGCCTTTCTTTTCAGCAGCACAAACAGCAGCCTCATAGATTGGAACTGTTCCAACTGCAATAGGAGATTTTTTAATCATCATCTTCCTAAGTTCTTTTATAGGCCCTCCTGTTGAAAGATCCATCACAGCATCAGCGCCATACTTAACAAGGACTTCAAGTTTTTCCATCTCATCGTCCACCGAAATCCTGTCTTTTGATGTGCCGATATTGGCATTTATCTTCGTGCGCATGTTCTTCCCGATACCCATAGGCTTTATCTTGTGGGTTATGTTTATCGGAATAACACTCACGCCTGATGCAATATCCTGAGAAAGCTGCTCAGGTGACAGTCCTTCTTCGGAGGCAACAAGCTTCACCTCATCTGTGATAATTCCTTTTTTTGCCAGTTCTATTCTTGTCATTTCAATAACTCCAAAAACTCTCTTGTTTTTTCTTTAATATTCTCTGCGCCTAAAATTCCACTTATCAGCGCAATACCATCAGCGCCTGCATCCATAACCTCTTTAATTCTATCCTGCTTTAGCCCGCCAATTGCAAAAACCGGAATTGAAATCTCAGCCTTTGTTTTTCTGATAATATCAACTCCGAGAGGCTGGCCATATTTCAGTTTTGACGGTGTTTTATAAACAGGTCCGAGCGTTATAAAATCAGCGCCTTCCTTCTCTGCTTGTTTTGCCTCTTCAATGCTGTGCGCTGATACGCCAATAAGAAAGCGTGATGCGTGATGCGTGATGCGTGATGCGTTAACAGCCTTTCTCACTGCATGCGGAGGTATGCTTTTCTGCCCCAGATGAACACCATCAGCCTCAACAGACAGCGCAATATCAACCCTGTCATTAATAAATAATTTCGCACCGTATTTATCTGTTAATTCCCTCATTTTGTATGCCATATCCAGCAATTCCCTTGTGCCTAAATCCTTTTCCCTGAGTTGTAAAGCCTTAACACCGCCTTTTAATGCCTCTTCAACGGCAGTGACAAGTGACAAGTGACGAGTGACAAGTTTCCTGTCGGTTATCAAATACAGTTTAAAATCTATCAACTCATCACGCTTCACGCTTTACGCCTCACAGTCTTACAGCATTCCCTCTATCGGACTGCTCGCAGCAGCATAAAGTTTTTTAGGAATCCTTCCTGCCTTATACGCAAGCCTGCCTGCAATCACCGCATGTTTCATAGCCTCTGCCATTGCAATCGGATCTTTTGCCCCTGCAATCGCAGTGTTAAGAAGCACCGCATCACAGCCTAATTCCATCGCAACAGCAACATCAGACGCAGTTCCTACACCTGCGTCCACGATAACCGGAGCCTTCACAGTCTCTAAAATAATCCTGATATTGTAGGGATTCCTTATTCCAAGTCCGGAGCCTATTGGAGCAGCCAATGGCATCACAGCAACAGCGCCTGCATCAACCAGCTTTTTCGCTATGATAGGGTCATCATTGGTGTATGGGAATACAAGAAAGCCTTCCTTTGCGAGAATCTCTGTTGCTTTTAGCAGGCCGATAACATCAGGGAAGAGTGTTTTTTCGTCTCCAATTACCTCAAGCTTAATCATATCCGAAATACCTGCCTCTCTTGCAAGCCTTGAATATCTGAGGGCATCCTCAACATTGTAACAGCCGGCAGTATTCGGAAGAATCTTGTATTTCTTGGGGTCAATATAGTCAAACAGGTTTTCGGACTTCCTGTCTATGATGTTAACCCTTCTTACAGCAACAGTGACAACATCAGCGCCTGATGCCTCAATAGCCTTCTTTGTCTCTTCAAAGTCCTTATACTTCCCTGTCCCAACCCAGAGACGGGATTTAAATTCTATTCCTTTAATAATCAGTTTGTCTTCCATCTTCACATTCCTCCTCCAACAAAATTCACAATCTCAATCCTGTCCCCATCTTTCAGCCTGCAACTGTCATAATCAGACTTCTTTATTATTGAAAGGTTTACCTCAACAGCAACCCTCTCAGGTTTAACGCAAAGCTCTCCAAGAAGCTCCTGAAGAGTCTCAGCCTTTGATACTTCTAAATCTTCTCCGTTTATAATCAGCCTCATAAAAACAAAAAACCGCATCCCTATCAGCCCCGGGCTGATCCGCAGAGGCGGAAAGGAATACGGTCAACAGTCCCTAATTCCTACGCCGGTATTACCCGTATCAGGTTCAAGGGGTCTCCCGATAAAATCGGGACTCTCAGGCTTTAAGCCTCCCCCTAAGGGTTGATTTAAGTATAAATTAGTTTTTAAACCAATGTCAAACTAATGTATTTATCTTATGCGCCAGACACCCTGCCCCGAATCCATTGTCTATATTCATGACCGCAATTCCGGGCACGCATGAATTGAGCATTGCAAAGAGTGCGGTTAATCCGCCAAGGCTTGCCCCATAACCTACTGATGTAGGCACAGCTACTATGGGTTTGTCTGTCAATCCTCCCACAACAGAAGGAAGCGCGCCCTCCATTCCTGCAACAACGATGATAACCCTGGCGTCTTTAATATATTTCTTATTGTCCATGAGCCTGTGAAGTCCTGCCACACCAACATCATAAACTGTGTTTACATTGCTTCCAAGAAACGAGGCTGTGACAGCTGCCTCCTCTGCAGCAGGGATATCAGATGTCCCTGCTGTAAGAACAAGAACATTCCCTGTTTTTTTCTTTTCCTCTCCTATTGAAATAATTCCTGATGCAGGATGA
>JAHILQ010000240.1 GCA_018896985.1 Nitrospinota bacterium | reverse complement strand
TATTTCCATCAATGAACGGATGATTCTTTATGAGCGATTCCATAAGCGCGGCTGCTTTATGAAAAATATCAGGATAGAGACTTTGCCTCTACAAAGAACTTGGTTGCCCCATTTATCCTGAAATTATAATCAGGCCTTCCTGTTGCCTCAGGAGAAAGTTCAACTATAACATCTCTTTCATGCGGAGGCTTCTGTGCCTTGTTTTCTATATCCCAGCCGAGGGCTTTGAAGAAAGGATTAAGGAAATCCAGCCTTACCTGCGCTTCCGGATAGCCTTTTGAGGCATAGTGGACTTTGTCCTTCTCGAACTTTGCGATCAAGGACTGTAGCTTTTCTCTGAAAGAATAGATGTCTGCCATTTTTAACAGAACCGAGTTTTCAGACATTATAGAGGTTAGTTAAAGACAGGTCAAATTATTTTTTTGAATCTTGAATTTTTAATTTTGAATTGTTTCTTTTTTAAACTCTCTCCCTTTCCACAGCATGTAAATAGCAGGGATAATCACAAGGGTGAGTATTGTGGATGTTACCATTCCGCCAACCATTGGAGCAGCAATCCTTTTTCCTACATCAGCCCCGGGTCCTGCAGCCCACATAAGAGGCAAGAGTCCGACTATTGTAGTCAGGACTGTCATTATCTTTGGCCTTACGCGCTGCACAGCGCCCTCAATTACAGCATCATAGAGGTCTTTCGTTGTGTTCATATTTCCTGAAGCCACTCTTTTCTGGTATGCCTCATCAAGATAGACAATCATTACGACTCCTGTCTCAGCTGCAACTCCTGCGAGGGCTATGATCCCCACCCAGACTGCAATTGAAAGGTTATATCCGAGGATATCAAGCAAAAGGAAGCTTCCCACAAGGGAAAACGGCACAGAGAGCATTACTATAATGGATTCTGTGACTGATTTAAAATTGAGATAAAGCAGTATAAATATTAGTGAAAGTGTAAGGGGTATAACTATTTTTAGTTTTTCCTTTACCCTCTGCATATATTCATACTGTCCGCTCCATGTGAGGCTGTAACCAGGGGGTATCTTCACATTTGACTCAACAGCTTTTTTTGCTTCTTCAACATAGCCTCCGATGTCCCTTCCTGCAATGTCCACATAGACGTATGCGACAAGAAAGCCCCCCTCATTTTTTATGGATGCAGGACCAGGCATGAATTTTATATCAACGAGCTGGCCAAGAGGAACCTGCTGCAATTGGGGATTAGTGATTGTGGATTGAGACATTCCTAAATTAGACTGCCTCATCACAGGGACAAGTATCCTTTTTAGCGCTTCAATATTGGTTCTTAGCTCCCTTGGATAACGGATGCTTACAGGATAACGCTCCCTTCCTTCAATCGTAGTTGTGACCATCATCCCGCCGATTGCTGTCTCAATAATATCATTTATGTCCTCAATCTTAAGCCCGTATCTTGCTATCTCAGACCTCTTTATCTCAAAATCAAGATAGTAACCTCCACCGGCCCTTTCGGCAAAGACGCTCCTTGTTCCCTTGATGCCGGCTAAGGTTTTTTCTATCTGCATACCTATATCCTCTATCCCTGAAAGGTCAGGGCCAAATATCTTAATCCCTACAGGCGTCCTGATGCCTGTGGCAAGCATATCTATACGCGCCTTAATTGGCATCGTCCAGGCATTTGCCCAGCCGGGAACCTCCATGGCGCTGTTCATCTCATCTATGAGACTTTCCCATGTAATGCCTTTCCTCCACTGGTCTTCCGGCTTTAGCATAACAACGGTTTCTGCCATCTCCATTGGAGCAGGGTCTGTTGCTGTCTCTGCCTTGCCAACCTTTCCAAAAACCCTTTCCACCTCTGGAAACTGCCTTATTATCCTGTTCTGTATCTGGAGACTCTTTGTCGCCTCCTGAACAGATATGCCCGGCAGTGTCGTTGGCATGAAGAAGATTGTGCCCTCATTTAAAGCTGGCATAAATTCCGAGCCTAACTTTTTATAAATAGGTAAAGTTGCTATCACAGCAGCGATTGCGAGCAGGACTGTCAGCCATCTGAAGCGAAGGACGAGTCCTACTACCGGGCGATAAATGAATATTAAGAATCTGCTTATGGGATTTTTTGCCTCTGGCGCTATCTTCCCTTTTATAAATAGCACCATGAGAGCAGGTACAAGGGTGATAGAAAGAAGGGATGCGAATAACATGGCAAAGGTCTTTGTGAAAGCAAGCGGCTTAAAAAGCCTTCCTTCCTGCGCCTCAAGGGTGAATACAGGCATAAATGAGACTGTTACAATAATAAGCGCGAAGAAAAGTGGCTTTCCCACTTGCTTTGCAGCGTCAACTATTACATCTATCCTGTTTTTTTCAGGATGGCGCTCTATTTGCTTATGGGCATTCTCTACCATCACAATAGATGCGTCAACCATTACGCCTATTGCTATGGCAATGCCGGCTAATGACATGATATTTGATGTAATGCCCAAAAGGTTCATGAGGATAAATGACATTATTATTGCAACAGGCAGGGTTATTATCACAACAAAGGAAGACCTTATATGGAAAAGAAATATGACAGTAACGAGGAGGACGACAACCATCTCTTTTATCAGTGTATCCCTTAAAACTGCGATAGCCCTGCTGATTAAATTGGATCTGTCATAAGTCGTAATTATCTCCACGCCTTGAGGCAGGGATGGTTTTATATCTTCAATCTTTTTCTTTACCCTGTCTATAACATCAAGGGCATGCTGCCCGTAACGCATTACAACAATGCCGCCTACTGCCTCTCCTTCGCCGTCCAGCTCTCCCGCGCCCCTTCTCATGGCAGGCACGAGGGATACGTTCCCTATGTCTTTTATAAATACAGGCGTTCCCCTGCTGTCTGTGCCAACGGTTATATTCTCTATATCCTTAACCGCCTTAACATAGCCCTTTCCCCTGACCATAAATTCCCTTCCGCCGAATTCTATTGACCTGCCGCCCACATCCCTGTTTCCGCCTCTTACAGCCGCTGCAACTGTCATCAGAGGAAGGTTGTAAGCCGAAAGCCTTACAGGGTCAACAGCGACCTGATATTCCTTTACAAAGCCGCCTATGGGAGCAACCTCTGCAACGCCTTCAACGGACTCAAGGGCGTATCTCAAAAACCAGTCCTGAATGCCCCTTAATTCAGAGAGGTCATGTTTCCCTGATTTATCAACGAGTGCATATTGATATACCCATCCTACCCCTGTTGCATCAGGGCCTAATGCAGGCGTAACACCAGACGGAATCGCTCCTGCTATTCTGCTCAGATATTCAAGCACCCTGCTCCTTGCCCAGTAAATGTCAGTTCCATCTTTGAATATGACATAGACAAAAGAATAGCCGAAATAAGAATAACCCCTTGTAACCCTTACGCCCGGAGCAGCTAAGAGGGCTGAAGCAATGGGATATGTTATCTGGTCTTCCACAAGGTCAGGACTCCTGCCGGGCCATTCTGTATAGATAATTACCTGAGTATCGCTTAAATCAGGGATTGCATCCAATGGGGTCTTCAGTATTGCCCATATCCCCCATACAGAGAGTATGATAACCATCAGAAAGACGATGAACCTGTTGCGTGCGCTGTATTCTATTATCTTTTCAATCATGATTTAGTCGTTAGTGAACAGTGAATAGTTAAAGACAAAGGATTTCTGTTTTTGCTATTCACTAAATACTGTTCACTATTCACTGCTTTAATGTTTATGCCCAAGCGGCTTTATCCCTTTTAATTGAGCCTCTGAGTCAATAAGGAAGTTGCCTGACGACGCCACTTTTTCCCCTGCCTTTATTCCTTTGAGAACTTCTGCCATGCCCTCTGCCTTAAGCCCTAACATAACCTCTCTCGGTTCAAAATACCCTTCTCCTTTGTCCACATAAACTATCTGCCTTATTCCGGTATCAATCACAGCGCTTTCTGGGATAACGAGCTTACTGCCTAAGTTGATTTTTATCTCTACGTTGGTAAACATCTGCGGTTTGAGCTGTCCGCCCGGATTTGCTATTGTGAATCTCACCTTTGCTGTTCTTGTTTCTCCTGCAAGTGAAGGGTAGATGTAGTCAATCGTTGATGAAAATTCCCTGCCCGGGAAATAGCTCAGGCTTATCTTTGCTGTCTGCCCTGTTTTCATCAAATGCACTTCATATTCGTATATATCCGATACTATCCAGACTGTTGAAAGGTCTGCAATATCAAAGAGCTTTTCGCCGGACATAACACGCATTCCCTGCAATGCCGTCTTCTGCACAACATAGCCGCTTGCAGGACTGTATATGGTTAATGTTCTTATTGGTTTTCCTGCCTCTTCAATTTTTTTAATCTGGGCATCATTTATGTCCCATAACCTCAGCCTCTGCTTTGCTGCTTCAATTATTGCCTCAGCATCCTTTGAAAGCATTTTGCCTACGCTGTTGTCTTTGTCTGCGCCAGGTTTTGACCACTTCAGCACGTTTAAAAATTCCTGCTGCGTGGCGACAAGTTCAGGGCTGTAAATCTCTGCCAGCGGCTCGCCTTTTTTGACGTACCTGCCCGTGTAGTCAACATAGAGTTTCTCAATCCAGCCGTCGAATTTTGTATTTACAGTTGCAATCTTTCTCTCATCGTATTCAATACGTCCTACTGTCCTTATAATTTTCTGCAGGGGTTTTACAGACGCCGCAGCTGTTTTTACGCCTATCAACTGCTGCTTGTCTAAAGGTATCTCAACTGTTGGAGTCTCCTCTGCCTGCTCTTTCTGCTGCGTTTCAACCTGAGCCTGCGGCTCTTTATTCTCTGCGGTATGTCCCTGATGTGCAGGAGCCGCTGATTGCACAGATGTCTGAGGTTTGCTTTTTGCAGGGCTTTTCAGGAACTCAGGCTTTAAGAGATAGAATATTAATCCTGCCATCAAAATCAGCCCGATAATGATTATTAAATTTCTTTTCTTCATTTTTTCTCTTCCCCCTGATCCCTGACACCTGAAACCTGATTCATCCCTGTTATTGCCTCAAGCCGTGCAACTGCCTTTTCCCTTTCCGTAAACTGCCCCCAGTATAAAAGCTCATAGTCAATGAGTGATTTCAGCCTTGTTATGACAGTTATTGCCTCAACTTTTCCTGTTACATATCCGGAAATTGCGAGTTCAAAATCCTGATATGCCTTGGGTATAAGTCCATTCCTGTACAGGTCCGTTAATTTTTCCGCCGCCTTAATCATAGAGTAGTTTTCTCTTATATTGGAAGACAGCATTAACTTAACTGCCTCAAGTTCATGTTTTGCCTCTGAAAGTGCTGATTCTGCTTCAAGCACAGCCATCCGCTGTTTTGTTTTATAAAAAATAGGGATATTGATTGTGGTTGTGAGGCTCCACATATCCTCAATCTCAGCCCTCCTCTTGAAGAGGCTTGCTGCGAGCGTGAAGTCAGGATAATATTCCTTCTCAGCCATATTAACCTTTGCCTTTGCCAAGGCAATCATCTTTTCTCTGGATTTTATCAGAGGAGAATTTGAGTATGACATTTTAAGCAGTTCATCCATGCTTGGGTTATACGAAACATAAACAGGTTCAACAGGCATTCCGAGAGGAGAATTGACATCTCTTCCCACGGCGGTGTTCAGCATTGCCTCTATGGATTGCAGTTTTTGCTTTAGCATCTCTTCTTTTTCAAGGAGCATGTATTTTTCTGTCTGAGCCATTAATACTTCCTGCTGCGGCGCCATGCCTGATGAATATCTTGCAATGGCTGCGTCTTCTATCCTTGAAAAGAGCGCAGCCTTATCACGTATGAGGCCGATATTTTTATAGGTAAGGAACAGGTCATAGTAAAGTTCTTTTATCCTTGCTATTGTTATGAGCTTTGCGGATTCATACAATGCCTTCAGGCTTTCAGAATCTCTAAGAGCCATCTCTCCTTTTAACGATAGCTTGCCCGGGAATGGGAACATCTGAGACGCAGAGAACATCCACTGTGCGCCCTGCATCTCGCCATAGGTGTATCTGTCATATCCTTCATTCTGATAGCCGAACATGAACATCGGATCAGGAAGGCTCTGCACCTGAGGTATCTTGTATTTTGAAGTGGATACCTTTAATCCTGATACAATGAGATCGTGGTTGTTCTTCAGCGCCTCATCTATCAACTCCTGAAGTTTCAAGTCCTCGGCAAAAGCGGTAGAAATGAACAGCAACAACGATGCAAGATACATGATGCATGATACATGATGCACGATACCCCCCTTTAATTCCCCCCTTAGCAATGGGGGATTGAGAGGGGTTATATCCTGCATCCTGTCTTCTTAGCGTGCGTCCACATTGAATTTTACCGTTGTGGTTTTGCCGCTGCGGCTTATCTTTACAGCAATATTCCATGACCCAGACATTGACAGGTTCATTTTTGCAATGTACTTATTGCCCTTAAGCTTAGTCTTTGTCTTGTAGTTCATCGGCGGCATACCCGGCATTGCCGGCATTGAATAGTCGACTCTTACTTTCGCGTCTGTTACATGTTTACCTGCTGTATCCTTAATTTCCACAGTGATATTGTTGTTCCCAACAACAGGCGGGTTTTTATCTATCTTTACCTCCACATCATACCCCCCTGCTTTTTTCTTTACCTCATAGTCCTTTGCATAAGCAAAGCCTGCTGTTAAAAGCAGAATCAGAGTAAATACAACCAACTTTTTCATGACTTACCTCCTGGTATAATCCTCATATCTTCCCTCCATTAATATATTGACCGAATCCTTCCTGTCTTACAATCAAGAACAACCCTGTCAACTAAATCCTTGTCTTTGTAAACATCTGCTTCTATGAACCGCCCCTCTTCTTTCGTTACAGTAATAGTCATCCCTTTTTCTTTGTAATATTTTTCAAGCGCTCTGACAGCCTCTTCATGCCTTGCCTCTTTTTTGCAATACCCGTATTCACCGCAGATGGGGCATGAAACGCCGTAGGGTGTAATGCCTTTGTCCTGTACATCTTTTTTTGTTTCTGCATAGGCATCGCCTGTCAGAATTCCTGTCAAAACAACTATGAACAACCATCTTTTCATGATTAAAACATAGCATTCAATTATGAAGGAATTATGAAGAGAGGTGAAAAATCCTAACAGAGGAAACTATGGCAGGCATATGCGCCTCAAAACCTTTACGACGCAGCCTCCTGAAATGGCAGTTAAAGATAAAAACTTGCTCTGTTCTCAGGCACTTTCTATCGGCAGGGACACTCTGAACGTTGTTCCTTCATCTATTATGCTTTTGACCTCAACCCTGCCGGCCATTACTTCAACGAGCTCTTTGACTATTGCAAGTCCAAGCCCCAGACTCTCGGTATCTGATTTTGCCCCTTTGTAAAAACGGTTGAATATCAAAGGAATCTCGTTTTCAGGTATGCCCCTGCCTGAGTCCCTTATCTCAATAAAGAACATTTCTCCTTCGGTTCCGTAGTCAATACTTACACCGCCTTTTTCCGTGAACCCCGTTAGAGAACTTTGCTTTCCATCGGTGGCTTTCTCTAACAGGGTGAACTTAAGAGAATTGGAGATTATGTTTCTTGTTATCCTTTCAAGTTTTTCAATATCTGTGGAAATAAAAAGGTCGTCTGCCCTTAAAATCTTTATATCAAGCCCTTTTTGTTTAAATGCAGGAAGCATCTCATCGCAGATTCCCGAAAGAAATTCCCTCATGTTTATCTCTGCTGTCTCTCCCTTAGTAAAGAAACTCGCCTCTGCCATTGTAATATCTTCTATGCCTTTTACGAGCCTTATCAGCCTGTCAATCTCGTTTTTTATGTTCTCCAGCCCTTTTTCTCTTTCAAGCACTCCATCAGCTATAGCCTCTGCATGGGTTTTAAGGATTGTCAGAGGTGTTCTGAGTTCATGCGCAACATTTGAAAAAAGATGTTTCCTCAATTCCTCCTCTCTCTGCAGAGATTCTGCCATTTTATTGAAAGCTGCTGACAATTTTCCTATCTCATCATGGGATGTGGCGCTTGTCCTTGCTTTGAAATCTCCACCAGCAATCTTATCCGCTGCTTTTTTTAAGTCCATTACGGGTTTTGAAAGATAGCGGCTCAGGAGGAAGGCGATTAACAGTGAACCTCCGCCTGCAATCAGAAACGATACATAAAGAAAATTTTTTGTCCTTTTTTTGAATATGGATTCCTTTTCCTGTATCTCCTGCTTCTGAAATGGCTGTGAAAGGAGAGTCCCGATTTTTTTGCCCTTTGCATAAAGCGGGTAATCAGTGAATTTTCCCTCTGCTTCGTGCGCATGGATATGGAAGTGTTCATCCATCCTTCGCTTCATGGATTCAGGAAGGGATTCCATCACCTCATGAGATGAGACGATTTCTTTGCCGGTATTATCAAGAACCTTCAGATTAAGTCCGAGCATCATTGCCCAGTGGATTGCCTCTGATAATGAGCCTTTGTTCCATTTTCCGTCAGAATAGCTTCCCTCAACAGATGCAAGAACCCAGTAGAACTGGTCTTCTTTCACTCCATTGATATAATTGTCAAAGTCTCTGATTATCAGCCATTCAAAGATGAAGTTTGAAAGAAGCGCTGCGAGGATTACGGCTATAAAAGCTAAAAATATTTTTGTTTTCAAGTTAGCATGCCCTTTCTGTCATTGCGAACGGAGTGAAGCAATCCCATCCCTTTGAGATTGCCACGGGACTTTGTCCCTCGCAATGACACCGAAAACGTCTTCAATCCCGCACTCCTATAAATTTATATCCAGCCCCGTAAACCGTCTTTATAAAAACAGGCTTCTGGATGTTATCCTCTATCTTGTGTCTGATATTCTTTATATGTGCGTCAATGACCCTGTCGTAACCTTCAAAATCATATCCCTGAACCGTATTCGTAAGCTGGAGCCTGCTGAGGACAGCGCCCGGTCTTTCTGCAAGGCAGAGCAGTATCCTGAATTCAGTTGTGGTAAGGGAAACAGGCGCTTCTCGTTTTTTTACCTCCATTGAAGTGGTGTCTATTATAAGTATGCCCTTGTTAAAAGAGAGAACCTTTTTCTCTCCTTTCTTTGTTCTTCTCAGATGTGCCTTTACCCTTGCAACGAGTTCTCTCGGACTGAAAGGTTTGACAATATAGTCATCGGCGCCGATTCCAAGCCCTTTCACTCTTTCGTCCTCTGAGCTTTTCGCTGTGAGCATGATTATCGGGACATCGGATATTCCCCTTATTGAACGGCAGACCTCTTCTCCTTCAATGTCAGGGAGTTTAAGGTCAAGGATTATGAGGTCAAATCTGTCTTTAATTAACTTAAGAGTTTCCCTGCCTGTTTCGGCAGTAGTGACATCGAAGCCCTCTCTTTCAAGATAGGATTTCACAATATCGGATATCTTTCTTTCGTCTTCAACTATGAGGATTTTTTCTTTATGCATAATTCATAAATGGCTAACGATATGCTTGATAGAAGTGGTTTCTCAGTTGTTTTGTGCTGCGTATAAAACTTTGCCCTTTTTTGCATAATCCGCAATAAGAGATGGGCCTTTTTTAAATTCCTCGGGAGTCATGGTAATAATGTCAAAAGGAACCATAAATTTTCTTATAGTCGCTACTTCGGCTTCCATAGTGATGCGCGCACGCTCAAAAATATTCTTATCCCGAAAATCTTTGGATATAACTACGATATCTATATCGCTGTCAAATGTTGCCGTCCCTTTTGCGTGAGAACCAAAAAGAATAATTTTCTCTATCTGCAAGCCCGTCTGCTCAAGACGATGCCCCAAAAAAATTATTGCGTTTTTAACCGTCTTTTTAACCATCTCGATATCTCCTTAGTTTTTTGGACTAGTGTCCTGTCTGTAACAGTTCTTTACAGTTTTTGAAGTGTCATTCCGCACTTGATGCGGAATCCAGTTCTTGTTTTTTCTGGATTCCTGCTTTCGCAGGAATGACATAATTGTGTAAAGTTATTTGTGTGACACTACACTAGCTTTCCGGTTTCGTCTTTATTATAATCTTTTTGCATTTCTTTTAAATCTTCCGGATAGCGTGTGGGAATACTGAGCCTGTTAAGAGCAGAAATCCAATCAAACAAATCATCCGGGAGTTCTAACCCGATCTTTTCTATTAAATAAATTAAATTATGAACTTTTGGAGGCAGCTTATTGAGTTTTTCCTGATAAAGTCCTTTTAATGTTTTTTCTATGGACAAATGGCACATAAAGACCGTATAGACATACCTTTTTCCCTTGAATAGATATTCTGCGGTCTTTAGGTCATAATCAGCCTGTTTAAACCATTCCAACGGTTTTTTGCCCATATGTCATCCTCCGGTTTATTGTATCATTATATGCATGAAGGCAGGTTTGGGCAAGGGGGGATTTTTGCTACTTTATCTTATACTCTTTTATCTTTGTCCCCAGAGTGTTCCTGTTAATGCCAAGAGTCTTTGCTGCCTTGAGCTGATTGCCCTTTGTCTCCTTCAGGACAATGCTTATCACAGCCTTTTCAACCTCGGACATCACAGTTGTG
>JAHILQ010000239.1 GCA_018896985.1 Nitrospinota bacterium | reverse complement strand
TCATGAACATGTCCTTGGCGCTTTCGCCGATCAGCAATCCGACAAAAAACAGCAGAGTTGATGCACCGAGGACAATAAAACCTATAGACTTGGCAAAGCCGTGTATCTTTTCCTGAAGGGGAGCCCTTACAATGCCTACTTCCTTGACCTCTCTGGCAATGTTTCCCAGCACAGTAGTTCCCCCTGTCTCTACCACAATGCCCTTCGCCCTTCCATTAACCACGACTGTCCCCATGAATGCCGTGTTCCTCTGGTCGCCGGGGGTTAAACGATCTTCCTTGATGGGCAATGTAATCTTTTCAGCAGGGACCGACTCTCCTGTAAGCATCGCCTCGTCCACTTTCAACTCAATGGTATGCAGCAGCCTAAGATCTGCAGGAACCTTAGTCCCCGAGGCAAGAAGCACAATATCTCCGGGAACGAGTTCTTCGCTGTTTATCTCCTTTTCCTTGCCGTCCCTGATTATCCGTGCCTTCGGGACCACCATCTTCTTCAGCGCCCTGACGCTTTCCTCAGCCTTGTACTCCTGTATATAACCGATAAGCGCATTTAGGATTACCACGGCAAAAATGACGCCCGAATCTATATACTCTCTGAGGAGTATCGTTACAACGCCGGCTATGAGAAGGATATAAATCAGCGGGCTCGTAAACTGATGGAGAAGTATTTTCAGTTTGCTTATCTTTTCTTCCTCGGCGAGTTTGTTGGGGCCGTATTCCTCAAGACGCTGCCTTGCCTCCGCATCGGTCAACCCGCTCTCCGATGTGCCGAGCTTGTGAAATACCTCTTTTACGCTTAGTTGATACCAGTTCATTTTCTTTTCAACTTCTCCTTATAAATGTTCAATATCGTCCTTCTCTTCCCCTTTTAACAGTTTCTTCTCAAGATAATCCGGCAGGAATTGCAGCGCCTTCTCAAAAAATCTCTCAAACGGCTCAATTATCACCCTCTGTAGAAAGTTATTCATATCCGCCTCCTTTGACTAATTCCAATAGGTAAGAATATCGCAATCGTGAAGGGCTATGGCATGAAATTCCTGCTGTGAAAGGACATAGCCGTAAGCCATCCATGCAGATTTTCCTTTGCCCGGCTCTCCTGTCTGCAGTTCGGAAGATTCAACAGCCTTATATATACCAGTTATCCTTGCCCCGCTGTTCCATATAATCCTTGTTTTTGCGGGAGCGCCGAAAAAAACTTTTTTGCATATTTAAACTCCGCTTCTGTTGCAGGACCCAGAGCAACAACAATCTCTTTGATATATTTAACTTCTTTTAATTCTCTCACAATACCTTTAAGTGCCTCCCCTTCAAGTTCGCTGTAAAGGGAAGGAAGCACAAGCGCAATCGGCCTTTCCTGAGCATACCATGTCAATTCTGATTCAATCTTTTCAAGATTTAACATTCCAAGTTTATGAAAAGTTGCTACTACACCTGTCTGATAAAAGTCCGACATCTCACACCTCCGTTGAATCTCTGCTAAAAAGGAAATACAAACTGTTTGATACCTATTAAAAGTATAGAGGCTATAATATTGATGGTCAAGAAAAATCGCCCTCTTTTTAGTATAATTCAATCATGAGCAGCGCCAATCAAATAGTTGCTGAGATATTTAATGCTGCATTGAAGGCAGAGGAATTAGGCTTGAATGCAGAAATACTTTCCTCCGAACTGACAGGCGAGGCTAAAGAGGTCGGCAGATGGCTTGCAATAAAAACCCGTGATGCGTTAAGCGTAAGGCGTGATGAGAAGATTTGTCTGATAAGCGGCGGTGAGACAACCGTGACAGTTAAAGGCGACGGCCTCGGCGGCAGGAACATGGAACTCGCTTTAGCCTTTGCCATGGCAATAGAGGGCATTGATGGCATTACACTTCTTTCAGCAGGAACAGATGGAACGGACGGACCCACAGATGCAGCAGGGGCAATAGTGGATGAAAAAACCTATCGTATTCACAGACCTTGATGGAACGCTTTTGGATTACTCCACCTATTCCTTTGAAAAGGCGCTGCCTGCCCTTCAATTACTGAAAGAGAAAGACATCCCGCTTATTATCTGTTCAAGCAAAACCAAAAAAGAGATAGAGTATTACAGGAAAAAGCTCGGCAATAACCATCCGTTCATTTCAGAGAACGGCGGTGGGATATTCATACCTAAGAACTATTTCGGATTTCAGATTGCAGATTTAAGATTTAAAATTGAAGAAACAAAAGATTATCAAATCATCAGGCTTGGCGCAAGCTATCCTGACCTGAGAAAAGCGATTGAAGAATTGCGAGATGAAGGCATTAACGTTACGGGTTTCGGTGATATGACCGTGCATGAGCTTGCAGAGATTGCTCACATGACAATAGAAGAGGCTGAAATGGCAAAGGAGCGGTATTTTGACGAACCATTTATTTACAGCGGACCTCCCCACAAACTGCCGCAACTCTTAAAATCCATTAATAAAAAGGGGTTCAAGTTTATGCAGGGCAGATTCTATCACATCCTCGGCAGCAGCAACAAAGGCATTGCTGTTTCCATACTTATAGATTTATACAAAAATAAATACAAAAAAATTGAGACCATCGCCATCGGCGACAGCCCCAATGACATCCCCATGCTTGAAAGGGTTGATTATCCTGTTATCGTTCAAAAACACGACGGCAGCTATGACAATAAAATTAAAATTCCACGCATCATTAAAGCAAATGG
>JAHILQ010000003.1 GCA_018896985.1 Nitrospinota bacterium | reverse complement strand
TCAGCAGGCGCTGAGATGTAATAGCCGCCTGATGCCGCGACAGATCCCATTGATACAATGACCTTCTTTTTCAGCGTTGCTTTTTTAACCTCTTCGTATATTTCCTGTGATGGCGCAACAGCCCCGCCGGGACTGTCCACCCTCAAGACAATAGCCTTTATTGATGCGTCTTTAAGATAGCCCTTTATTTCATCGATGGTGTTTTTTGAATCCATTATAGGGCCCTCAATGCGCACAACAGCAACCTTATCTCCCATAGGGACATTTTTCTGGAAGATTGCAAATATCACGCTTATTACTATCAGCAATATCAGAAATCCTGATATGAAGAGACAGCCTTTTTTCATTTCTCCTCCTTTTTAACATTCTTCATGCTAAGCCCTATCTTTCTCTCTTCAAGGTCAATCTTTATTATCCTTGTCCACACAATGTCACCCTCTTTTAGAGGTTCTTCTGCTTTTACTATCTCGGATGTGTAAATCAGCCCCTCAACTTCGTCTTCTATTTCCACGAATATCCCAAAGTCGGTCAGTCTCAGCGCCTTGCTTTTCACTTCATCTCCGAGCTTGAATCTCGCCGGGATATCGGTTAACCAAGGGTCAGATGTGAGTTGTTTTATGCCTAATGCTATCCTTTCCTTCTCAGGCTCTATGCTCAGGACAACAGCATCTATCTTCTGCCCTTTTCTGATGACCTCTGACGGATGTTTGATATGTTTTGTCCATGAGATATCAGATATATGCACAAGCCCGTCCACGCCTTCCGGAAGACCGACAAACACCCCGAAGTCAGTAATGCTTTTTACCTTGCCTGTTATCTGCTGTCCGGCGCTGTACCGATGTGAAACAAGCTCCCACGGGCTTGGTTTAAGCTGCTTTATACTTAATGAAAGGCGGCGGTCATTTTTATCAGCCTTTAGGATAACTGCCTCTACTGTTTCTCCTATGGAAAGGTATTTTGACGGATGTTTGGGTTTAGGCAGCCAGTCAATCTCTGATATGTGGACAAGCCCTTCAAGCCCCTTTTCAAGCTCTATAAATACACCGTATTCCGTTATGTTCACGACATTCCCCTTTATTTTTTGGCCTGCAGGGTATTTTTCGTCTATGGTGCTCCATGGGTCGGGTTTTTTCTGCTTGTAACCGAGGGTAACTCTTTTTTGTTCTTCGTCGAACTTGAGCACAATAACTTCAATCTCGTCACCTACTGCAAAGAATTCCGAAGGATGAATTATTCGTCCCCATGATATGTCTGATATGTGAAGGAGGCCGTCAAGCCCGCCGAGATCAATGAAAACTCCGTAGTCTGTGATATTTTTTACAGCGCCTGTAAGGAGAACTCCCTCCTTTAACTTTTCAAGCGTCTCTGCCTTTTTCTTCTGTCTTTCTTCTTCCATGACAGCCCTGTGTGAGACTATGACGTTTGACCGCTTGTTATTCAGTTTCAGCACCTTAAAAAGCATCCTCTTGCTGATAAGGCTGTCCATGTCCTTGACTACCTTTACATCTACCTGAGAGCCCGGCAGGAAAGCAGTGACCCCAAGTATATCTACTGAAAGCCCGCCTTTTGTTTTCCCTGAGATTACGCCTTCAATATGTGAGTCTTTCTCCAGAGCAGATTCAATAATATCCCATGCCTTTATCCGGTTTGCCGCTTTCCTTGACAGATTAACCATGCCATTGGAATACTTCATGGTGTCTACGTACACTTCAATAGCAGTTCCCTCATGCAAATCTGAAAACTCTTCAGGAGAAAACTCTTCAGCCGGAACAAAACCGTCGACTTTATATCCTATGTCAATTATGACCCCTTCCTGTTTTACGGTTATAACTTTTCCTTTTAATATTGAGCCTGCTTCAATGCGATGAAAAGTCTCAGCATAAAGTCTTTCCATCTCATTGTTTTTGATTTCCATCACCCTTTTATCCTCCTATTTCTCTACTCTACGAGCCGTAGGCGAGTCGTAGACCTTTACTTTCTTTATGATATCCTCAATTATCCAGTCAGGTGTTGATGCCCCTGCTGTTATGCCCACGCTTTTTACGTTGTTCATCCACTCAGGAATTAGTTCGGCAGCTGTCTCTATATGATAAGTCGGAACAGAAAGTGACCTGCACAATTTCGCAAGCTGGGCTGTATTTGCGCTGTTTTTGCCTCCTACAACAAGCATAATATCCACCTTTTTAGCCATAGCCGC
>JAHILQ010000238.1 GCA_018896985.1 Nitrospinota bacterium | reverse complement strand
TCAGGCAGACACCTGCTGCATCTTGTAAACAACATATTAGACCTCGCAAAGATAGAGGCTGGAAGGATAGAACTTTCTTATGAGACATTCTCTGTAAAAGCTGTTATAGATGAGGTGCTCATGGTCATCAGACATCTCGCAGATAAAAATCTTATAGAAGTAAAAACAGATATCAGCTATGAAGTTTCCAATTTTACTGCGGATAAGGTCAAGTTCAAACAGATTCTCTATAATCTGCTGTCTAATGCAATAAAATTTACACCGGAATCAGGCAAGGTAGGAATAAAGGTAGAAAAATTAATAGGTAGAGACTTGGTCCCATGGGCTATTAAGGGGCAGGAGTTTCTGAAACTCTCGGTCTGGGACACAGGCATCGGCATCAGACCTGAAGATAAAGAGAGGGTATTTGAAGAGTTTGAACAGATTGACCCATCAAGGTCAACCGAGGGTACAGGGCTTGGCTTATCTCTGACAAAAAGACTTGTAGACCTCCACGGCGGCATCATAGATGTAGAGAGCGCCTATGGCGTAGGGAGTGTATTTAATGTATACATGCCAGTAGTTGCGCCTGAAATAGTTGTAGAGGAGAAGCCGGTGATACCAGTCGGAGACTCGACTCTACGAGAAGTCGTCCCTGCATTTTCATGGGCAGCAGAAGATGCCCCGTTGATCCTTGTAGTGGAGGATGACCTGCCCACATCAGAGCTATTAACGATCCATCTTACTCAGGCAGGATACAGAGTTGCCCATGCATACGATGGGATAGAGGCGATAGAGAACGCCGGGGAGCTTCAGCCCTTCGCAATAACCCTTGATATAATGCTTCCCCAAAAGGATGGCTGGGAGGTGCTGCAGTCTCTTAAGGCAGACACAAAAACAAGAGATATCCCTGTAATTATTCATTCAATAATTGACAATAAAGAACTTGGTTTTGCCCTTGGAGCTGTGGACTATCTTGTAAAACCGGTGGATAAGGCAACCATCCTGAGCAGGCTTGAAGAACTTTCTTTAGGAGCGAAAAAGAAACGCTATCCTGTCACTATTCTCACTGTTACGGATGATGTGGATATTCAAAATCATTTCCATGACATCCTTGGCGGTGAAGGATTCCTTGTACACACCGCATTTGATTCTAAAGAGGGAATTAATCTTGCACTGGCAATTGACCCCAATGTGGTAATTATAGACCTGA
This sequence comes from Nitrospinota bacterium, assembly GCA_018896985.1. Taxonomy (GTDB): domain Bacteria; phylum Nitrospirota; class Thermodesulfovibrionia; order Thermodesulfovibrionales; family UBA1546; genus UBA1546. Next base: position 1,537 of record JAHILQ010000238.1, on the reverse strand, counting down.
ATATTCCCGAAGGCGGATTTAACCTTATCAAAGAATTTAAAGAAAATCCTGCCACAAAAATGATACCTGTATTTGCTCTTACATCAGGCGCGCTTTCAGAAGATGAAAGCCTTTCTATGACAGGGCAGGTAGAAAGGGTGCTGAGAAAAGATGCGCTTAATTCAAGTGCGCTTGTAACATATCTGAGAGGCCTTGAAGTCTTACATCCAAAGAGGGCAGGACTTATTGATGAGATAACTGGGATATTCAATCACAGATATCTCCAGATAAGGCTTGTCCAGGAAACCAGCAGGGCAAGAAGGTATAACCTTCCTTTTGTAATGGCTATATTCGGGGTTGACTACTTTACCCATTATACGAACAGACACGGAGAATATTACGGGAATCTTGCATTGCGGAAGATTGCGGAACTTTTGAGAAAGAATATCAGGGGTTCCGATGTTGTTGTAAGGTATGGCAGCGATGCCTTTGCACTCATACTTACTAACACATATCTTTCCTCCGGAGTTGCTTTGTGCAAGAGGTTCCTCTCAACAATTCATGATTATCCGTTTCTTAAAGAGGAAAGCCAGCCGAATGGCAGGCTTACTGTAAGCGCAGGCATTTTGGAATTCAAGGGACAGTCCGTTGAGGAACTACTCCAGTCTGCGGAGAAGGCGCTTTTGCTTGCTGTTGAGAAAGGCAGAAACAGGGTAGAGGCAATCTCCTGAAAAAACCCTAAATCCGAAATTCTAAACTCTAAACTCTAAACAAGACCGAATTTTTAGATTCAAATGTCTGAAATTGTTCTGAGTTTTTATTTATTTAGGATTTAGATATTAGGGTTTAGAATTTCATCACAGGAATATCCTGAACAGGAGAAGTGTTACGACTGCTCCCATAAGGCTTCCGAGAAATACCTCCCACCATGTGTGAACCTTTGTTATAACCCTGCTCTGAGCGATTATTACGGCGAGGATAAAAGACAGCAGGGAGGCGGTAAAGTTCTCTGCTATGAATGTTACGGCTATCCATGCCGAAAATGCGAGCGCAGCATGGCCGCTTGGCATACCGCCGCGCAGCGGATGTCCCTTCCCGAAATACACTTTTGTTATTACAACAAGGATAAGGACTATTATAAATGAGAGAATAGCAATCTCTTCTCTTGAATGTTTTGCGATGTAGAGCCCTTTATAGAAAATATCACGGATGTAAGGGGATAAGACTATGTATCCGACAACTGCGGCTCCGAATACAGTTACGAATACGGCGCCTGCGGCGATATCTTTTACTATGCGTGCCTTTTCGCTGTGGTTGGGCGATATGATGTCAACTATTCCCTCTATTGCGGTGTTAAACATCTCCGAGAGAAGCACCGCTATTATAGAGAGAGCGATTATCATAAATTCTGTTCGTGAGACGCCAAGGATATAACTTATAAGGAGGACAGCGGCAGCGCTGTAGAAATGATACCTCAGATGCCTCTGCGTTCTGGCAGCATGAAGTATCCCTTCTATTGCAAAGTTAGCGCTCTTTATCCATTTCCTTAGAGGCATAT
>JAHILQ010000237.1 GCA_018896985.1 Nitrospinota bacterium | reverse complement strand
TTTGGTGATAATGATGTAGCAGTTGTCATAGGCATCGAAGGATATCAAGCTTTACCAAAATCTGATTATTCATATGATGATGCAAGGCTCGTAAAAGACTACCTCAAGGCGCTTGGATTTAAGGAAAGGAATATTGAACTTCTTACAGATGAAAAGGCAACAAAATCCTCAATTGAAAAATCCCTTGAGGCATGGCTAAAAAACAAGGCAAAGGCTGATAGTAAAGTATTTATGTACTATTCAGGCCATGGCGCTCCTGACCCGCAAACAGGCGAAGCGTATCTCGTTCCTTATGACGGTGACCCGAATTATCTTGAGGTTACAGGGTATCCGTTAAAGAGGCTTTACGATAAACTTGGGAAGTTGCAAGTTGCAGAGGTTATTGTCCTTCTTGATTCCTGCTTCTCAGGCGCAGGAGGAAGGAGCGTTCTGGCAAAAGGCGCAAGGCCACTGGTGATGGTGACAACAAGCGCAGTGATCCCACAAAACATGGCAGTTCTCTCCGCAACACAGGGCACTCAGATAAGCACGTCATCTCCTGAAAAAGGGCACGGAGTTTTCACATACTATTTCCTTAAAGCTTTAAAAGACGGCAAGAAAGACATTGCTGAGATTTACAGTTATATAAAACCAATGGTCGAAGATGAGGCAAAGCAGTTGAATGTCCAGCAAAGTCCAAGTATAAGTCCTGATGTTGAAAAGATAAAAGGAAGGTTTGGTTTGAGGAAATGAAGGTTATGTTGCTCTCTGTCATTCCAGCGAAGGCGGGAATCCAGAGAAAAAACTGGATTCCGCATAAAGTGCGGAATGACAAAATGGAGTCGCAGAAATGACAAAATGGGGACTATTCATTGTAATCACAATAATCATGCTGACTGCTGCATTTTCCTTTGCCTCTGAAAAGCCTGTCTGGGTTGAATCGGAAGGTATGGCAGTGGTGGGAGAGATAGAGACACAAAAAGAGGTAAAGGAAAGGGCAAAGATAGATGCTCAAAATAAAGCAATAGAAAAGGCAGTTGGAGTATTTTTGAGGTCGCGCACTCTTGTCTCAAACAGTCAGCTTAAGGGAAGATTGCAGAGGAAAAGATAAAGATTATAGCCACAAAGAAAAAAGAGGATTTAGTGCCTCTCGGTTTTCAGGAAGGGATGTTCAAGGTCTATGATGCAAAGTCAACAGGCATGATAAGCGACCTTGTAAAAAGGCTTAATCAACTTGAGCCTGCTGATTGGGCCGAGGCAACAGTCGGTTTTAAAATAGAAAGATAAGGTGAATTTTACCTTTACATTCAGGCTCAGAAATAGTAGTCTCTGATTATCAAAAAGGATTGATAAATGGAGGAGAAAATGTCAATAATAAAATGGCTGTTTTTATTATGCGTATTAGTGGTTATCATCTCCTGCGCCCCAACTCAGGAGATAAAAAAAGACACGCCTGAAGCACAGGCTGTAGCAGAAGAAGAACTTCCGAGGATTGTTGCAGTCCTGCCATTTCAGAACGATACAGAGGAAAGAGGCATAGCGAATCAGGTCAGGAAGGCATTTTACAACCATTTCAGTTCCAAACCTTACAGAGATATTGAGCCTTCAATCCTTGATGAAAAAATCGTGCATCTGGAAAAAGCTACAGGCAAAACTGTTCTTGAAATGAAACCTGCTGAGGTATGCCAGTCGCTCGGATGTGACGGGTTGGTATATGGCAGGATCACTGACTTTAAAAAAGTTTACGCTGCAGTTTATTCCCAGCTTGGCGTTGAGGCTGAGGTATGGATAGTGAATACAAAAACAGGGAAAGAGGTATTGAGATTAAAAGACGCTGTGAGATACCATGAGGGTGGAGTTCCCCTGTCTCCGCTTGGAATAATAATGACTGCCGTGTCCACAGCGATGAATCTCAGGGAGATTCAGCAGGTAAGGCTGGTAAGTGAGCTTGCTTACAAGTTAAATGAAAAGATACCTTCTCCATCGGGAATCGCCGCAGAGGACAGGCCTGCGATTAAGGAAGTCCTTACCAATATAAAAGAGGGACCGTTCGGCAAAGGCAAGATAATCAGGGCAGGGCTTGAAGGCGACAAGTCAATGGTGGCAATGTTTGACATAGGCAACTACAAAAAGAATATTCCAATGAAAGAGGTAAAACCCGGAATTTATACCGGCGAATACCTTGTGCTGCCCGGAGATAACATAAAAGACATGCCCATCGTTGCTTCGCTGAAAAAACCCGGCGGATATGAAAGCCAGTGGATTGATGTAAGCGGTTTTGTGACTATTGATACCACTCCGCCCCCTCAGGTTAAAGGCGTAAAGGCGAAAGGATTTCACGACAGGATTGAGATTGCATGGGAGCCGTTAAAGGGTATATCTGACCTCGCAGGTTATAAGGTCTTAAGAAGCGAACAGCCTCTGAGCGGATATACTGAGGTAGCGAAGATAGAGGTTAATACCTTTGAAGACAGGACAGCAAAACCTGATAAGGTTTATTATTACAGGGTTTCGGCATTCGACCAGACAGGCAATGAATCAGACCCGCAAGACCCTCTCAGAACAGCTTTAGTCTCAAAAGAGCCCCTTATGCTTTCAGGAGAACTAAAAAAAGACACCGTCCTTTCCGGGGTATTTTTAATCAAAGGAGATATGATTGTGCCAAAAGGACTATCGCTTACTTTAGAGCCTGAAACAAGGATGATGTTTGATGAGAATGTATCATTGCTTGTTTACGGTAAGATGGTAGTAAATGCAAAGGATTCCCCTGTTGAGCTCACCCCTTCAGGAGATAAAAAATGGAAAGGCATATCTGTCGAAGGCGGCACTATTGCCTTGAATGGTTTGCGTACTAAGGGTGCGGTTACCGCAATGCTTTTACAAAATACAGAAGGTACTGTAGAGAATGGCGTAATAACAGACAGCGCTACTGGTATTTTTATCTCAGGTACGCCATCTGTTTCAGTCAAAAACTCAACAATCTCAGGAAACAAGACAGGCATTGAACTGCAAAAGACAGGTGCAATGATTATCCTGAGCAATATTTTCTTGAATAAAGAAGGCATCCGCATAAAAAGTTTTTCAGGAGAAATAAAGGACAACAATATTTTTGACAATGAAAAGAACATCTCATCCGAATCAAACATAAAAATTGGCGCAAACTATCTCGGCTCCATAAATGTAGATGAGATGAGAATCAAAGGGATTAGTTTAACAAAGATCTATGATAATAAAGTTCCTGATGGCAAGATTGTGGATGCTATTTTCAACCCCTATGCGCTTCTAAACAATGAGGAACGCCAGAAAAAGGCAACGGAGATTCTCATTGAGGCAGGCAACTATTTCAGGCAGAGGAATTACGGCAAGGCAGTAACGCTCTTTGAGGAAGCATTAAAGGCATTCCCCTCTGCTGAGACATATTATTATCTTGCTCTCAGCTATCAGGAGATGAAGGAAAATGACAAGGCGTTGAAATATTTAAAAGACGGCGTTGAAAAATTCCCTAAAGATTCAACATTACAGAGATCGCTTGGCATGATGTATTACGAAAAGGGCAGCGAGGCAGAGGCAAAGAAGGTGTTTGAAGAAGTCCTGCGGCTGAGCCCCGGCGACAGACAGGTAAAATTCCTGTTGGAAAGGATTGGGAAGTAAATAAAGAAATGGTTCAACGTTGTTTAACGTTGTTCAAATGGTTCAACATGTCCGGAAGAAAAAAATTAATTTCCATGCTGATTTTATTGCTCGCACTTATTGCCAGTGTAGGGTTGGCACATGGTGGGAAGAATGAAGCGGAAAGCTTATGGGAGCTTGGTGAAAAGGCTTATGATGCGGGCAGGTATAGCGAAGCCCTTTCTTATTATGAAAAATCACTCTCTAAGTGCGCAGGGGACATTGAGTGCGCTGCATCCAACCTTAATGGCATCGGCGCAGTTAAATAATCAGAAATAATCAGGGACACATCCTATTATTTTTCTTGACAAGCCCGCCTCTCTTCGGTAGAATTTCAAGATGGCAAGAATCGCACGGGCTGTTGCAGCTGGTTTTCCCCATCATGTAGTGCAAAGGGGAAACAATAGAGAAAATGTATTCATTGATGATGAAGACAGGGGAAAATATATCGGACTTCTGAAAAAATATTCCAGGGAAAGAGATGCCCGGATACTGGCCTATTGTTTGATGTCAAACCATGTACATCTGCTGATTAAGCCCAAAGAAAACGATTCCCTGTACAAAATGATGCAGGTAGTAACGCTTTGCTACACACAATTTACAAACAGAAAATATAGCCGCACAGGAAGATTATGGGAGAG
>JAHILQ010000236.1 GCA_018896985.1 Nitrospinota bacterium | reverse complement strand
TGGATACAGGGCCTGTAATTATCCAGGCAGCAGTCCCTGTAATGCCTGATGACACGGAAGATACTCTTTCCGAACGCATACTGAGCCTTGAGCACAGGATATATCCCGAAGCAGTAAGGCTCTTTTCCGAGGGAAGGCTCGAGATTAAGGGCAGGAAGGTTTCGATAAAAGACCATCCTGTGATCTCATCAAATATCGTTAACCCACCCATAGATGAAACAGATGCATGATGCAAGATGCAGGACGCAAGATAGAAATAGAACTGTTATCGTGTATCATAAATCATGAGAATCTCCGCAGGCCATTTAAAAGGAAAAAAAATAAACTTCAGAAAAGCACAGACGGCTGCTGCAAAACAGGATGCATTAAGACCAACGTCATCCAAAGTAAGGGAATCCATCTTTAACATCATAGGCGCTTTAATCTCAGACTCTCAATTCGTTGACCTCTACGCAGGCACAGGCGCGGTAGGGATAGAAGCTCTCAGCAGAGGAGCAAGCGCTGTTTTTTTTGTGGAGGCTGACAGGAAAAGAACAGAACAGATAGAGAAGATGCTGAAAGACTGCGGATACTCCTCAAAGGCTGATATCATCAGAGGGGAGGCATCCGCCTTCATAGCCAAGGCAGTGAAAGAAGGCTTGAAATTCGACATTGTATTCCTTGACCCTCCGTATCATGAAGGAGAGCTTGAACGCATACTTCCCTTGCTGTCCAGCGGAGAGATGCTTAATGAAGCGGGCATTATTATTGCAGAGCATTCTTCAAAAAAAAAGCTTCCCGGTGAGATGGGAGGGCTTACTAAAAGGAAGGATTACAAATACGGCGACACTATGCTAACATTATACAGGAAGAAATGAAAAAGACTGCGATTTATCCGGGAACCTTTGACCCTATAACAAACGGCCACATAGACCTCGTGAAAAGAGGGCTTAGAATATTTGACAGGGTTATTATTGCTATAACAACAGCGCAGAAGAAACAACCTTTGTTCAGCACTGAGGAACGCATTAAGCTGATAAAAAAATCTCTCAAAGGGCTTAAAAATGTCAGCGTTGATTCATTTGACGGGCTTTTGGTTGAACATGTAAAGTCAAAGAACGGAATAGCAGTCATAAGAGGACTGCGCGCCGTGTCTGATTTTGAATACGAACTTCAGATGGCGCTGATGAACAGGAGACTGGCAGTTGGAATAGAGACTGTTTTTATGATGCCTTCCGAAGAATACTCGTTCCTGACATCCACAGTTGTAAAAGAAGTCGCATCATTCGGAGGCTCTGTAAAAGGACTTGTTCCTGAAGTAGTTGAAAAGGCGTTAAGGAGAAAATTCAAAAGATGATAACGAGGTCAGTCCAATTTACAACTGTTAGGATAAAAGAATGAGAGAAGCAATCAGATACTTTGAAAACGCAAAAGAGCTGTTAAGTAAATCCCCCATAGAGGACAATACTTATACTGATATCAAGTATGTTCAGGAAGCCTGAGGAACCGCATATCTTGCAATCCTTAAGGCAATTGACGAATACCTTATAGCCAGAGGCGTGGATCCAAAAGACTTGTCTCAGTCTGTTGAGGGATACAGGGAGATGATTAGAAAATATCTGACACCGTATAACGGCAAACTCACAAGAGAATTTGAAAAATTATATAAGGCGCTTCATATAGCTGGTTATTACAGAGGGCTGCTGGAAGATGTGGATATGCTAAAAGATGCTTTCAAGGCAGCAAAAGGGTTTATCAAAAAGATAAGTTCTTGAGTGTTACAGTTAAGGCTCTTTGAAAATAGAGATAATCTCCCCTCTTTCAAAAAGCACATCAGAGACGTTCTCAATTCAGAAAAACAAACTCGGTCGACAGGCAAACAATAAAACAGAAGCATCGTACGGCTTGACATTCTGACACTTTGGCGCTTTGATACTATGCCCCTTTGATACTCGGGCGGGAATGTGGGAAGCGTCCCCCGGCTTATTTGTCTTTAAGATGAAAGACCTTGCCCTGTTAGCCGCTTCTTACTGGATCGAGAGGAATATTGTTTTGTATCAACCTATCGTGCTTTCGGCACAAGTTTAATCTGCAAATCACACCCTAATGCCTGTGCGACTTTCTTAATCTACGTTTTGTTTCTATACGAAGTAGTTATCGTAAAGTATTTTTGAGTTTTTAGACAGGCTCAGTGTCCCTAAGTTTTCCTAAGTTTTTCCTTCACTCTTATGGAGTCTTTTAGCCTTGCTCCTAATTTTCTTAAAAAGCTCCGTATCTAGGCCGACATATTTCTTCTTTTTGAGGCTGAACCTGATGTCGGTGACCTCTCTTACCCCACCTGATTCAAACAGGTCATGCTCGTCAAAAAAATCACTCGCCTCTGCGATGGTCATTGATTTTAATTTACTTTTTCCATATCTCAATCTCTCCCTTTTGTGCAGGGATACGAAAGCTAAATATAGATAAGCAGGTTTTTTAACTTTTCTTCTGAATGAATGGACAGGACTCTTGATACTCTCTTTGCAAGTTCATAGACATTCCTTCAAAGACCTTGAAACCTTTTGCTTCAAGAAGTGGTTTTATGAGAACATCAACGTCCTCATCGCAATAAACTGAAATCATTTTAATGAGGGGTGGATTTTTTCTTCAGGTATCTTGTTTCTCTCGATATAGGCATTGATTTCCTCCTGATGATCACTGTAATAACTCAGGGCTTCAAATACCTGTGCAAGTGTAAGGTGCGGCAGGTGAATAATAATTTCTTCGGGAGACAAGCCAAATCGCCAGTTTTCTACGATAGCCCTTACAGGTGTCCGTGTCCCTTTGATAATAGGCTCTCCTTCAAGTATCTCCTCATCTTTTACAATGTATTTATATTCAGTTGCAGAAGTCATATCCAAATTATAGTTTACAAATCTCATTGATGTAAAGCAGAAAATCTTTACTCCGTCACTCTCTTATCCCTCCCCCTGCAAAAAATCAAGCCAGAACGCGCATACCGCGTTAGCGCCATAGGCGGATAGTGCCGAGCCAGCTATATTTCATACTCCTCCCCTTTTGAAGGGACATGAGTGACAAACCTGTATCTCTCTTTTATCATCCCTGAAAATGCAAGAGATGTTTCCTCTTCTCCGTGAACCACAAAGACCTGCGGACTACCTTTGAATGATGCGAGCCATTCAAGGAGTTCCTTCTGGTCAGCATGAGCAGAGAATCCGCCGAGTGTATATATCCCTGCCTTCATTGCTATCTCTTCCCCAAAGATTCGCACAACTCTTGCTCCGTCAACAATCCTCCTGCCGAGCGTGCCTCTTGCCTGAAATCCTGAAAATATAATGCTGCACTCAGGCCTCCAGAGGTTATGTTTCAGATGATGTCCTATTCTTCCGCCTTCGCACATGCCGCTCCCGGCGATGATTATCGCATGGGATTTAATCTTATTCAGCGCAATGGATTCATCAACAGAGCCGGTAAACCTGAGTCTGATGCTCTCTGCCGCAGATCCGGCATTTAGAATCCTTTTTGCCTCCTCATCAAAACACTCAGGGTGCGCAAGATAGGTCTTTGTCGCTTGCTCAGCCAAAGGGCTGTCTATATAAACATTGATTTTATAGAGCCTGCCTTCGCGCACGAGCCTGTTAAGCACATACAGGAGATCCTGCGTCCTTCCAATTGCAAAGGCGGGGATAATAACATTTCCGCCTTTTTTGAATGTCACCTTTATAACTTCCACAAGCTCGTCAATAGTCTCTGACATGCCTTTGTGGAGTCTGTTGCCGTAAGTTGATTCCATGACAACATATTCAGCCTCTGTTGCAAGCGATGGGTCATTTATTATCGGGTTTCCTTTTCTTCCGATGTCTCCTGAGAATATTATTTTTTTCTCTTTATGCCCGTCCTGAAACCATATCTCCAGACTGCCTGAACCTAAAATGTGTCCTGCATCAAGGAATCTGTACTTAATGCCCTTCCCTGTATGCTCAATCTTTCCGTAAGAAACTTTCTTGAAAAATGGTATTGAAGCCTTAACGTCATCAACGGTATAAAGCGGAAGCACCGGTTCTTTACCTGCCCTCATCGCCCTTCTCGTATGCCATTCAGAATCAGCTTCCTGAATATGCGCTGAATCATAAAGCATCAGTTCTGCAAGGTCTGCAGTCGCAGAGGTTGTAACTATCTTCCCGCTGAAACCGTATTTGACAAGCTTTGGGATAAGCCCGCTGTGATCAATGTGAGCGTGTGTGAGAAACAGATAGTCTATTTCCGAAGGATTAACCAAAAAAGGCGTTCTGTTAATGTCATAGGAGTCTTCCCCCTGAAACATGCCGCAGTCAACAAGCATCTTGATTTCCGATGTCCAGATATAGAAGCATGACCCTGTAACAGTTCTAACGCCGCCAAGGAATTGTATTTTCACCTTATCATCCCCCTTATTTTCACCTTAAAATACCTCTTCCACTCTCCCCCTCACCCCCTCCCGTCAAGGGAGGGGGATTATTTAGTTCCTCTCCCCTTGCGGGAGAGGGTTAGGGTGAGGGGTGATTCCCATTGTCCTTTGTGTATCTTTGAAACATGAATGTTTCATTTAGTTAATAATATCAGTTTACTTCATTACTGTTTTCTTAATCAAAAAAAGAGGTTCATGTATAAACTCGCTGCGGCACAGAGGGCATTTGCCGGGTTTCTTAAGCCTTTCCCTTTTCCTGAATACAAAACCGCACTTAGCACATTCAGCAGGAGTAATTACAAGATTTGCATCTCTTGTATTAACTGTCCTCCGAATATGTTCAAGGTGTTCATAAACCTCCTTTTCAGGGATGCTGACGCTGCCTGATATTTCCTTAGCAGAGAGTGTCTGCCCCTCAAGAATAGAAATTATTCTCTGACGGACAGTCTCATGTCTTTCAATAGGGACAGGCGGTTCTTTCTGTTTTTTCTTCAATCACTTACATCTATTCAAAAAAAATTGCAAACTTTTTTTTAAAAAACAGCCTCTGCTGCTAAAGTTTAGTAATCTTAACCTTGGATATTTTCCTGTCTTCCATCTCAAGTATGAGGAACCTGAGGTTGTGATACCTGACCTGCTCGCCGACCTTCGGAAGCCTTCTGAAAAGCCCGAACACAAATCCGCCGATTGTATGGAAGTCTTCGCTTACCAGTTCAGATCCTACGAGTTCATTAATCTCGTCAAGCCCTGTCTGCCCCGCGACTATGGATGTCCTTTCATCAATAATCTCAACTTCCTTTTCTCCCTCCATTGCTTCAAACTCGTCCTGAAGGCCTCCGACTATTTCCTCCATTATATCCTCAAGCGTTATAAGCCCGGCAGTGCCGCCATATTCATCCATAACTATAGCTATCTGAAATTTGTTCTTTTGCATCTCATCAAGAAGTTCTGTCACCATCTTATTTTCAGGAATATAATAAGCCTCACGCACAATCTCTGCTATAGGCGTATAGTTCTCTATCTTACCCTGCGCCATCTGTTTCACTATGTCCTTCACATAAAGGATTCCGGTAACGCTATCTATATTCTCCTTTATAACAGGGTAGCGCGAATAACCCTCTTCCAATACAAGCTTCAGGGCATCACCAACCGTTGAATCATCAGGAATGGATACTATCTCTGTGCGCGGCACCATCGCCTCTGTTACAACCTTATCTCCGAATTCAAAAACTTTATGAAGCATCTGCTTCTCTTCTTCTTCAAGAGTCCCCTCCTCCTCGCCTATATTTATCATCGTCTTTATCTCCTCTTCTGTCACAAAAGGGGATACAGGCTTTTTCTTGCCTCCCAACATCCTGATTATAAGATTAGATGTGACTTTAAATATCCATACAAGCGGTGAAATCAGCCTGATATAAAACGCAACAGGCCTTGCAAGCAATAAAGAGACTTTTTCCGAATGAGTGACTGCGAATGTCTTTGGCGCCAGCTCTCCGAATACAACGGTAAGGAATGTCATTACAATTATGGCTATTATTATTCCGTCTTCACCGAAATACTTTAATGCGAGCGCTGTCCCTATTGATGTTGCAAGGACTGTAAACAGGTTGCCTGAGAGTATTACTGCGCTGAAAAGCTTGTCATGCTCATCCAGTATCTTCTGCACAGCCTTTGCCCTGCTGTCGCCCTTCTCCATAAGGCTTCTTATCCTTATCTTATTTACAGCGATAAAGGACGATTCAGAGCTTGAAAGGACAGCAATAAATATAATGGATAAGGCAATAATAATTATTGAAAATATACTGTGTGGCTCCATAATCAGTGTCAGTGTTCAGTGTCAGTGTTCAGTGTTCGATGACTGTCACTATTAACTGACACTTTCAACTTCTCTATGACCGCATCAGCCACCTCAGATGTGCTGGCAGCAGTCGGGTCATCGGGTTTTGGTTTCATGTCATAGGTTACGTGCCTGCCTTCTTCTATAACAGAGGCGATTGCAGCCTCAAGTCTTTGTGCGGCATCTGTTTCACCTATATATCTCAGCATCATCACTCCTGAAAGCATCATAGCAAACGGATTCATCTTATTCAATCCCTTATATTTTGGCGCGCTTCCGTGTGTAGGTTCAAATACTGCCATCTCATCTCCTATATTTGCCCCGGGCGCAAGACCCAACCCTCCTATAAGCCCCGCTGCAAGGTCTGAAACAATATCTCCATAAAGATTAGGAAGCACAATGACATCATAGAGTTCAGGCTTCTGTACAAGCTGCATGCACATATTGTCAATAATCCTGTCTTCAAACTCTATGTCATTGTATCCGGAAGCAACACCCCTTGCAACCTCAAGGAATAAGCCGTCAGAGTGCTTCATTATGTTTGCCTTATGGACTGCGGTAACTTTCTTCCTTTTATTCTTTCTCGCATATTCAAATGCGAATCTTACTATCCTTTCACTGCCGTAAACAGAAATTGGTTTTATGCTTATGCCTGAGTCCTGCCTTATGTTTTTCCCTGTTGCTGTTTTCACAAAATCAATCAACTGTTTCGTCTCTTCCTTGTCCTTCTGAAACTCTATACCTGCATAAAGGTCTTCCGTGTTTTCCCTCACAATAACAAGGTCAATATCCTCATATCTTGTTCTTGCGCCTTTAAAGCTCCTGCAAGGCCTCAGGCAGCTGTAAAGATCAAGCGCCTGCCTCAACGTAACATTAACGCTCCTGAATCCCGTGCCAACAGGTGTTGTTACAGGCCCTTTAATTGCAATTTTATTTTTCCTGATGGAATCAATTATCCGATCAGGCAGTGGATTGCCCTCTTTTTGATAAACATCCTCTCCAGCATTGTGCACTTCCCATTTAACAGAAACGCCTGTTGCTTCAATCACGCGCCTTGTTGCTTCGGCTATTTCAGGCCCAACACCATCACCTGGAATTAAAGTTATTGTGTACATAAACCGTCTCCTCTTACTAATACGGCTATTAGTAAGTATACATTGGTTTCTGTTTCTGTCATGCCGGCTTGTCCGGCATCTTTCTTTGAGGAGAGATTCCCGACAAGCGGGAATGACAGATGAGAACAATGTTCAGAAGAATTCT
>JAHILQ010000235.1 GCA_018896985.1 Nitrospinota bacterium | reverse complement strand
CTGAAACCTACGCATGACAATGTTATCGGCGTCCTGTCTTTAATAGTCTGGACACTTTTAACCCTTGTCACAGTGCAGTATACATGGCTTGCCATGAGCCTGAGCAGAAGAGGCGAAGGCGGAGACATCGTGCTCAGAGAAATCTTTCTTTCACTTACAGGTTCCAAAAAAAGATTATTATTTATAGCCATACTGCCAATTATAAGTGTCTCACTGCTTATCGGTGACGGCGTAATAACGCCTGCCATCAGTATATTGAGCGCTGTAGAAGGTTCCCGTTTAATCCCAGGACTCAAAAATCTTCCCAATCTATCTGTTGTCTTTATTGCCGGGATAATTGCCATTATACTATTCTCATTTCAGCGCAAAGGAACAGAGAAAGTTGCAGGCGCATTCGGGCCTATTATGGTTGTATGGTTTACATCTCTTGCAACAGTTGGCATTTTATCTATTCTCGAATCGCCAGAGGTCTTAAAAGCGTTTAATCCGTACTACGGGATAAAATTTCTATCAGATAATGGTTTTATAGGATTCATAGCCCTCGGAGAGATAATCCTCTGCGCAACAGGCGGCGAGGCATTATATGCAGACATGGGACATCTTGGCGGGAAACCTATACGCCAGGCATGGTCAGGGGTCTTTGTTGCACTTGTGCTTAATTACTTAGGACAGGGGGCCTTTTTGTTACGGCATCCCGAGGCAAAAACCATACTCTTCGAAATGGCATTCCATTATGCAGAAATCCTCTACATACCGTTCCTGTTATTAAGCATTACAGCAACTGTGATTGCATCTCAGGCAATGATAAGCGCCATGTTCTCAATAGTCTATCAGGGGATAAACACGAGAATTATGCCCATGTTCAAAGTTGACTACACATCCATTGAGAGAAGGTCACAGATATATTTAAGTTCTGTAAACTGGTTTCTTCTAATCTCAGTGCTTTTCATAATGTTTGAGTTTAAGCAGTCAAGCAACCTTGCTGCAGCCTACGGCCTTGCTGTTACAGGCACTATGTCCATTACAGGCATAATGATGGCTCTTATCTTTTATCTTAAAAAGAAACCTCTGCTCTCAGCTATTTCCGTTCTTGTAACATGCATTGCTGTTGCTTATTTCACTGCAACTTTATATAAGATACCTCACGGCGGCTACTGGTCACTCATAATTGCCTCAATACCTTTTGGAATGATAATCCTTTATACAAAAGGGCAGAAAAGGCTTTACAGGAATATGAACTTCATGCCGTTAGAAGAATTCCTCCACAAATTTACCAGAGTATACCAGACAACAGAGAGGATTGAGGGGACAGCGCTGTTTCTTATAAGGGATGCAAAAGAGATTCCCTTCTATATAACACAAACAATGTTCTATCACGGCATCGTGTATGAAGATAATATATTTGTATCCATAATCAAGAGAGACGATCCTTTCGGCGTTACAGGCTTCTTTAAAGAAGACCTTGCAAAAGGCCTCAGGGTGTTTGAGATACAGATGGGATATATGGAAGTGGTTGACATAGAGGAGATATTAAGAGAGGCAGGCGTAGAGGAGAGGTCTGTCTTCTACGGCGTTGAAGAAATAACAACAAACAATCCAATCTGGAAGGCTTTCTATTTCATCAAGAGAAATACCTCAACGTTTATTCGTTTCTACCAGTTTCCGCCCAAAAAGCTTCACGGCGTCATTACAAAGGTGGAGTTATAGTATGCGCGATAAATGCGGCGGCGCAGCAAATCTGAGAACCCCTATCCTTAAGGTAAAGCGGTGTCCCGAATGTGATGCCGATGTGGAGATATTTTCAACTGATGTAGAGACAAGATGCGGCAAATGCGGATTTATCATATACAATGAGCTTGAGTCATGCATTCAGTGGTGCAAATACGCAAAGGAATGTGTTGGAGAAGAACTCTACACGAAATTGAAGAAACAATAAAAGCACTTTAATCACTTTTACGACAGGCATGTGAGTTGAAAAAGCACACATTACGTAAGAAGGCTGTGGCTGGATTGAGGCAAGATTCACGGGTCTGTTAGAATAGGGGCTGAAGTCTCCACAAAGTGGAGCGGAAGCCCCGCATGAGAACTTGTAAGAGCCTAATATATGGTACTAACATCTATACTTTTGTAACGGTAGTTTAATATTGCCGAAAAACAGTCGCAGCCTCCTGAGCAAAATCCCGCTGCTTCGTAACCCCCGTTTAGAAAAGATAGGGCATCCCTGACGTTAAATGGCAGAGCTTTCTAACGGGGTAAAGGTTTTGAGGCGCATATGCCTGTCGTACATTCTCTCAACTGCATTTTTCGGGTTAACTACCTCTTTGCCGTTTATACTCTTCTGCCATCTTTATTATCCCGCTTGTCCAGTCAGGCGTTCCGAGTGCGTGAGTATGCGTATAAGTTGCGAGGACATTCTTGTAACACAACCCATCCAGTTTATCTGTAATCCCCTCTCCCCTCTTCATCCCAAAGGAGAAATAGATATTCCTTGCATTGAATTCTGAGACTGCTTCCGGATTAATGACGCGGGAATAATGGAACTCATGCCCTTTAAGCACAGCGCCCTCCGGATAAAAGGGATTGGCTTTCTGCACCTCTGCTATTGAATAGCCGTGGGCCTGCGGTTTCTTCTCAAGAGAAAAACTGAATGGGAAAATTCCGGTCATTGGATATGTCCTGTCATCTATGACAAGGGATTCGCCTAAATACATCAGCCCTCCGCATTCAGCATAGACAGGGAGCCCCATTTCAATGGCTTTTCGCAGGGAATCCCTGAAATCACTGTTTTCAGCAAGGGCTATTGCATGTGTTTCAGGAAACCCTCCTCCTATATAAAGCGCATCAATATCAGGAAGCGACCTTTCTTTCAATGCGCTTATCTCAACGATACCAGCGCCTCTGCTCTCAAGCTCTTCAAAGTTTTCGGGATAATAAAACTGAAAAGCAGAATCCCGTATAACACCAATCCGTAATCCCCCCGTCCCCCCTTTAGCAAAGGGGGGCAAGGGGGGATTTTTTAATTGCTGATTGCTGATTGCTGATTGCTGACCGCTGACTTCAAGCTGACTTGCCTTATTCGCAATCTTTAAAACTGCATCCACATCAATATACTTCTCAGTTATCTCAAGCGCTTTATCAATCGCCTTCTGCGCCCCTATATGTTCCTGAAAAGGCACAAGCCCCATATGTCTCTCAGGAAAATTTTCTTCCTTCATTCTGGGAAATGCTCCAAGGACAGGGATATTGCAGTATTTCTCTACGGAGTTCCTGATTATGGATTCATGCCTGCTTCCTGCGATATAGTTCAGGACAACACACTTTATTTCAACACCTGCATCAAACTTCTGAATGCCTGATATTATTGCCGCAATCGTCCTTGTTGCCTTTGTGCAGTCAACAATGAGCAGGACAGGCGATTTAAGCATCTTTGCAAGCTCTGCTGTGCTGTGAGTGCCTTGCTCGTCCATCCCGTCATAAAATCCCCTGTTGCCCTCTATAACGGCGATATCGGTAGTTTCCGCATGATTCACAAACGAAGGGATGATCCGCGATTCGCTGATTAAAAATGTATCAAGGTTATAGCACGGGTTTCCTGCTGCTGTTGAAAGCCATCCGCCATCAATATAATCAGGGCCCTTTTTGAAAGGGATAACTTTCATGCCCTTCTTCCTGAATGCTGCTATAAGCCCAAGCGAAAGAGTCGTCTTGCCTGAGCCGCCCTTCAAGCCCGCAACAATGATTCTCGGATATTTTGATTTCATTCACTCATCCCTTTGGATATGATATATTGCCTTAAATCTTGCTGAGAATCAACCAATGGGAATTTTCTTATAATTTGTAAATACTCTTACTTACGTACCTTTTAGTATATTCAGGAAATTTTTCTAAAAATTCCACAATCTTTGGCTTTGAAAGCTTTTTTACATCAATCTCATCTAAATCCATAAAAGATTTTCCTCGCGATGCAAAATAAGCAAGATCAAGAAATGCCTTTTCAGGCTTGGCAATATAAATACCGCCTGCCATTTCATACCCCCAGAACAGATCTTTTTTAATCTGCCTGAACACTACATCTCTGCCTCCGACAGTGATTTTTTTTGTCTTTCTTGTTGTAGCAAAAGTCAAAGTATAAGGCACAAGCGTCAAAATTCCATACTGTGAGAGCGCTGATTCAAAAGATAGATAATTCGGCAAATAAAGGGATGCGGCTGTTTTTTCTATCCTTGCAGGTGATGTGAAAACCCTATAAATACCCGGGGCCATCTTTTCCAGAATGCCCTTTCCTGTCAATCTGTTAAGTGTTATATAGAGGATAGTTCTTGTCAGCCCTGTTATCTTTTCGAGATCAGATAAAGTATAAAATGGTTTGTTTAAACGTTCCAGCGTCTTTATCAAGTCAATTGTCTTCATTGTCTTAGGCTGTCTATTACAGGCCAGAAATTCTGAGGGAGATATTTTCTCAACTCTCTGACAAACGCCTGCTTTGGAATAGATATATCTTGAGGCGCATAGGGCTTTTTAAGTTTCTGGCATATATACCACAGGTCAAAGACATCTTTTGGTTTTGCCCTGTCTTTCAGGCATAAAAGCTTATCTTTATAAAGCTGTTCAAGCGTAGATACCCTGCCGAGACACTCTATCGTTGATGCAGGAGATGAGATCAACGAAAGTTCAGATTTATAGCCCTTCTCCTGTCTCTTGGATATTTCTATCTTAATCCTGAATGGAAAAGTCAGATAACCTTCCCTGACCTTAATCTCGCCAAGATAGGTATAATATTTTTCTTCCATATCAGTAATTGAGAGTTCGGTGTATGAAGACACGATCTTCTTGATAAGCGGTTTGAATTTGCCCTTCAGCGCATCTTTTGTTAATGAAAAATCAAGGTCTTCTGAAAATCGCGGTGAACCATAGACAAGCCTTAATGCTGTTCCGCCTTTAAAAATCAAGAACCTGCCTTCCCTGGAATTAAATAATTCCTTGAGTATTACAGTTTCCCAGAACTCTCTGACAACCTGAGCAATGTCTATCCTGAATTCCTTAGAAAATCTCTCTGCTATTTCTTGTTCCATAATTATTAACAAATTTGTTAAGTTTTATGGAATTATATCTTTTAGGGCTGATTCTTGTCAATAGTCATCCCCCTCTGGCAAATTATATCAGATTGCCTCTGCCCTCTCACAAATTGTCCTTTACAAAACCTTCAAAAAAGTTTATATCTCACTTCCAGAACCAAAAAAGGCAGTGGAAGCATACTGCTCTCACTGCCTTTTAAAAATCAGTTAATTAAACCGCTAAAGTTACTTTATAAGTCCTTTTTCCCTGAGATACTCTTCGCTTGGAATCTCCACTGAGCTTGCGCCGCCGCCGTAGGAGTACATGAGCTTTCCTACATCAATCATACCCCTGAGCGCCTTTTTTACTTCATCTGCAGGCGCTCCCTCAGCTTCTGATACGCCCTTGATTATGTCCCTCTCTTTAAGTTTCTTTTTTCCCTTTGCCGCTTCACAGAAGGCATAAACTTTGTCCTGAAGTTCTGCTATTTCCATATCCCGTACCCCCGTGATAAATGTTTTATAAAGTTTATAATAAGGCAGTCCCGCTTCTCGGGACTGCCTTTCCATCGTCAATTTACCACTTGAATGTTGATGCTGTTCTCATCGTATCGCGCATGAATGTGAAGTCGTCAATTGACTGGAATGTGAAGTCAATGCCTGTAAGAGAGAAGAATCTCTCCCAGCCAATTCTCTCTATCCACTCTCCAATCCTCTCATGCTTCTTTGCATTCTTGGCGTATACTTCAATAATATG
>JAHILQ010000234.1 GCA_018896985.1 Nitrospinota bacterium | reverse complement strand
TTTACAAGTTAATATTGCTTAGTTTTTTTAGAATAGAAGTAAATGTGGTCAAACCTGCAAAATACATTTTCTGAGCAAAAACTTTATCTTTGGAATGATTGTTGAGATAAAGGAATAACCTATTTGATTGCCAGCATCCTGTCAAGAGCCCTTTTAGCAGGTATTCTGATATTATCCGGAACTTTGATTATATAGTTATTCTCTTTTAATGCCCTCAGAACGCTCTTAAGTGTTGTCTTTTTCATATTCGGGCAGATCATGTCTTTTCTTAAGGGGTAAAAAACCTTATCAGGGTTTTCCTTTCTCAGACGATACAGAAGGCCGATCTCTGTGCCTACAATGAATTCCTTGGCAGAGGATGCTGAGGCAAACCTGAGTATTCCTGACGTGCTCGTAACATGGTCAGCCATATCAAGCGCCTCAATCCTGCATTCAGGATGCGCCATCAAAACAGCATTGGGATGCTCTGCCCTCGCCTTCTTAACATCTTCCGGCGTTACCCTCTCATGAACATGGCAGAAACCGTCCCATGCAATCACCTGTTTTTTTGTATTCCTCGCTGCCCACATGGAGAGATTTTTATCAGGGATGCATATCACCTTATCTGATGGAAGGGATTCTATCACCTTCACGACATTTGCAGATGTGCAGCATATATCGCTTTCTGCCTTTACGTCTGCGGTTGTATTCACATAAGTAACAACAGGAACTCCGGGATGCTGTGCCTTTATGTCGCGGAGGGTGAATTCAGGAGGATAAGCATAAGGCGGCGGATTATCAAATCCAGGAAAACTCTTTCGCACAGGCCTCGCAGAATCAACTCTTATCATATCTGCCATAGGGCAGCACGCATCAATCTCTGTAAGCAGGACTGTCTTTTCAGGTGAAAGGATTGATGCGCTCTCAGCCATGAAATTAACGCCTGCAAAGACTATCACATCGCATTCTATCGTGGCTGCTGTCCTTGAAAGCTCAAGAGAGTCGCCCACAAAATCAGCTATGTCCTGAACTTCATCCCTCTGATAGTTGTGGGACAGGATTATTGCATGCCTCTGTTTTTTCAGCTTCAGAATTTCTTCTTGAAGAGCGAGATTTTCTGCAGACATCTAAAACCTGACTGAATTGGCTTTATTATTGTAAAGAGGAAAATTTGTGAAGAGGACTGTGCCGTTGTCCATTATTATCTTATAGATAGGCTCTGATTTTTTCATTTTATTCGAGCCTGAAAAAGAGATGTCAGTTTTTCCCTTATAGAGGGCAAGCACTTTTCTGACATACTGTCTTGTCTCTGGAATCGGAGGAACAGAACCGTGCTTTTCAACAGTCCTTGGCCCTGCGTTATACGCTGCAAGCGCAAGGGTTAAGTTGCCGTTAAATCTTTCAATGAGGTATCTGAGGTATCTTGTTCCTCCGTCTATGTTCTCCTCAGGGTCAAACGGATTTTTCACCTGCAGGTCATCTGCAGTTCCCGGCATCAACTGCATAAGCCCCATTGCGCCTTTTCTTGAAACAGCATTAGGATTGCCGTTTGATTCTGCCTTTATGACAGCGCTGACAAGGGAGGGGTCTACTTCATTCTCTTTTGCTTTTTGGTTAATTATGGGGTGGTAGCTGTCGTTATGTGTTGTTGAGGCGTTATATGCAACTTTTACAGGTTTGCTATCCGATGAAATCGCCTTACTGCTCTTCTCTTTTGTTTTTATAACCTTCGCTGCCTTTTTACCCTGCGGGACATCTGTGTAAAGAACAACTCCGTCTTCTCCGACATACTTGTATATGGCGGCTTCTGCAATACCGCAGATTAAGAATAAAATCACTAATATCTTCAAAATTATCATCCTGACCAAATATTACCATTTCACTCTGCGTCTGTCAACTTGAAATGACTACTTTGTCAAGCCAAAATAGAAATGTCCGGTTTTCAAACTGCCGGCTCCAGCATGTCTTCCTGTCGCTTATGCCGTTTCATATACCTCCTTATTTTGAATTTCCTCCATGGATGCTCTGCTGACGGAATATTGGGCTTTCTTCTTTTGATTCTTATCTGTTGCTTTTGCTGTCTTTCCGACCCGACTGCTATCTCTCTGAACTTTAAGCTTTTCCCATTGTATCAGCCTTTATGCATAGGATATTGTCAAGGTTTATTTCTTTGGGAATAGCCCTGTGAAGGTCTTCCTCCTTCTGTAAGCGTTGGCCCAAATCCCTTATACTTTTGCAGGTACAGCCATACAACCCTGTTGGGAGATTAACCAGATGATATGCAGCCGCACATCGGGTAATAGCTGTAAGGACTGTCTTGTTTTCCTGTCAAAAACAAAACTCATCAATAAAAACTTACCGAAAGCTGAATAATACAATCTCTATCAGAATACAAAAGCAGGTGAAGATGTCTTCACCTGCCAAATATTTCAATTCAAGAGATAGCAGCCTTAGTTACTCCTC
Organism: Nitrospinota bacterium; assembly: GCA_018896985.1. Taxonomy (GTDB): domain Bacteria; phylum Nitrospirota; class Thermodesulfovibrionia; order Thermodesulfovibrionales; family UBA1546; genus UBA1546. The sequence goes on along the minus strand of JAHILQ010000234.1, from coordinate 2,231 downwards.
AAACTCCCACTTCAGGAATGGCGGTATATCTACCATTGCATTCACTATAAGCTCTACCAATCCGCCATAAAGGATGTTGTGTCTCTCCCATAGGCCATAGTGCCCTATGGCATCTCTCAGGGCACCTTTACAGTTTGAGCATGCAGCAATGACATATTTCTTTTCTTTAGGATCAAGGACATCCTTGAATACCTCCAGTATCTGTTTCACCTTCATCCTCTCGGTTAACTTCTTCCTGAACTGCGGGAAATTAAGGGAATTCATAATCGCAAAGCCGCTACCACCACCACAGCAATAGTTCATTGTTCCATTAGGGGTCATCTCTCTCAGTGGCTTGGCGCAAACAGCTTTAACAACATTACGCTGTGGCTTCACAATTCCCATCAGCCTCGCTACATTGCATGAATCATGAAAGGTTATATGGAAGTTATTCCTGCTCGGGTCTAATTTCAAACGACCACTCTTTACTATGTCCCAGAAGAGCGGAAAGCAACTTTCTCGTGGTAGCTGTGGAAGGGCAAAGTCCCCTGGCAGAACCCGGTCAAGGATTACGCACATAGCCTTATGGGCATGACCACATTCACCTATCACAATCTTCTTTACACCCAATTCCTTCGCTATCATGAGATGCTTTAATCCTACCCGTGTCGCCTCTATATCATCAAACCAGAGGCCATAGTTCACCACGTCATATCCAAGAGGCTCACTGCTTAATGTATAGTTTATGCCCGCAGCATCAAAGAGTATGGCAAATGCAGCAGGGTTATCAGGCCATGCGATAAACTCCCCTGCATTGTGGATCAGAAGGATATCAGCACCCTTCTTGTCCATAGGTATCTTTATCTTCTTTCCAGTCCTCTCAGCGATTTCATCTTCTATAAACTCTATAAATTGACCTGTAAAGGCAACGGGCTTCATCCCTGTAGAGGAACCCACTTGAAGATGTTGCCTCGTGCCCTTCTTTAATAGCTCAAGGGGGGCAATACCCAACTCCTGACTGAAGAGCTTCCTTATCTCTCTGGTTATTAAGGCATTATCTACTCCTACAGGACAATAAAGTGCACATCTCCTACAGACATTACACCGATAAGCTAACTCAAGGAGCCTCCTCACGGTCTTATAGTTGAGCTCTACATCTGCTCCCACAAAAGACTTGAGAAGTTTCCCGCTCGGTGTGAAATACCTCTTGTACAGCCTCCTCAATATCTCTGACCTGAAGGTAGGTCTGTATATCTCCTGCCTGCCACTTGCAAGATATATATGGCATGATTCAGAGCATGTCTGGCACTTTACACAATAATCCATCGTAAGCTTGAATATCTTTAAGAATGTCCAGTTAGCCTGAGGGTTAAAGAGTTTTTCAAGTCCACTTAAAAACCCGAATACGAACCTCTCCTTCTCCTCCTGAGTCTTGGGCGTTGGAAAAACATCAAAAGGCGTATGTCCATCCAAAGAAAAATCATATGTCTCAAGCCACTTCTTCGGAGCAGGCTCAAAAGGAGGCTCCTCCTCTAAATAGGGAAGCTTCATTAAATCTTCCACTTTAAGAGTTACTAAGGGCTCGTCTGTGAGCCGTGCTATATCTTTAAAATCAATCGGTTTTTTATTCATTTCTTTACCTCCTTCTTTTCTTGTATAAGTAATTCCTGTGCATTCTCCAGCCAGGTCTTATCCGGATTTGAATGGGGTCCTGACCAGAAGAACCTATAACCGACCTGTTCAAGATTCCTTTTGTCTTTAGGAGAGCCCTTATCCTTAAATGCATCATCCCATAGGCTCTGGTGGAAGTTGAAATACTTGGCAAGATAATGCAGGTACTTTGAAAATGGCATATAGATTAAGAAGAGCCCAAAAAGCAGGAAGGTCACCATGACAACAGGTGTCACAGGTGAAAGATTAAAGAAGATAATGCCTGCTACATACCTCCTCGCATCCATGAAAGAAGGGTCAACCCTCCACGATACAATACCCATAGCAAAGATAGAAAAGAGCAACAGGAGGTTGAAATAATCTACAGGTGCAGTGTAAAGGTTAAGCTCTCTGTTTGATGCCCTCTTTATAATAAGCGTTAAACAACCAAATGCACCCAGGATAAATGCAACAACACCAACAATATTTGTAATCGGAGAGATAGCGTTAATCTTAAGAATGGCTTCTATCGCAAGGAGAAACATCCAGCCGAAGAGTAGATAAATACCCCAGTGCATCGCCATCGAAAATGGCCATAAACC
>JAHILQ010000233.1 GCA_018896985.1 Nitrospinota bacterium | reverse complement strand
AATAAGCTTAGTAGTGGAGAGGAATGTTATATCCCTCTCTTTTGCATCAGATATCCCTGCAGCCCCCTTTATCTCTATGTCAGGGTCGCCTGCAAGCTCGCCGCCAAGCAGTTCTGCAATCTCCCGCAATTTCATCTGAAATCCTTTCACCTTTTTATTTTTACAGGTGAGTATCTACAAAACAATAGAGAAAGAATACCATATAGGAGATTTGATTGACAACACCTATAGGTATTGTCTTTATAATCCCCTTCTGAAGCAGCAGTTAAAAAACACATTTTCTTTAACATTTTATTCCCTCCGTTATCATTTATACTTTTTTCAGCGAACCAAGGGGGGGAGGGGCTTCCGGGGGGACGGAAGCCCCTTATGGGGGGAAACACCTATATTACTTTTTGAACTGTTTTCCTCATAAATGCAGGGACATCAAGCGGATCCTCATAAGGCATAAGCTCCAGTATGTCCTGCTCACATCTGGCAGGCAGAGGCAATGCCGAATAATAAGGCTTAAGGCTCTTTGCAAGAACCCTGTCTGAGCCTTTAAAATTTGACGGCTCTTTAACAGGATTCCACTTTTTGACCTGAGGAAGTTCTACCTTCTCTTTCTTTCCCTCAAAACCTGTTGCAATCACAGTTACCCTGACCTCATCCTCAATGTCGGGATTAATCACTGCCCCGAATATTATATTTGCCTCATTATCTGCAAGGTCATAGATAAAGCCGGCGGCGTCCTGAACAGAACTCTGCGACAGGTTAAGTCCTCCTGTGATATTAAGGATAATTCCCTTTGCGCCTTCAGTTGAAGAATCTTCAAGGAGAGGGTTTGAGATAGCCTTTCTTGCTGCTTCAAGCGCTCCTCCGTCTCCTCTTCCAACGCCAATACCCATTACAGCCCTTCCTGCGTCTGCCATTACAGCCTTCACATCGGCAAAATCAAGATTTATAAGTCCCGGAATTAATATCAGATCTGATATTCCCTGAACAGCCTGTCTGAGGACATCATTCGCAACGGCAAATGACTTTAGCATCGGCGTGCCTTTTTCAACGACAAGTCCTATCCTGTCATTGGGAATAACGATAATGGCGTCAACACAGCTCTGAAGCTCTTTCATGCCTATATCAGCGTTGATAGCCCTTTTCCTTCCTTCGTAGAAAAACGGTTTTGTAACAATAGCAACTGTCAGGGCGCCTAATTCTCTTGCAATGTTTGCTACAACAGGAGAAGCGCCTGTGCCTGTTCCGCCGCCCATCCCTGCTGTTATAAATACCATGTCAGCGCCTCTGAGGGATTCTGCAATCGCCTCACTGTCCTCAAGCGCTGCCTCCCGTCCTATATCAGGGTTTGAGCCTGCTCCGAGACCTTTTGTAATCTCCAATCCTATCTGCACCTTTGCAGCGGCAAGCGAAGTCTCAAGTATCTGGCTGTCGGTATTAACTGCTATGAATTCAACTCCGTGGAGGTTAGAGGCTATCATGTTATTAACGGCATTGCCGCCCGCGCCTCCTACACCTATAACCTTGATGTTTGCTCCCTGCCCTCTCACTTCTTCCATTTCAAACATAAAACACCCCCTTTTTTATAGTTAATAGTGTCTGTCCATAAATTGTACATTTACATTAATGTCATTCCCCGACTTGATCGGGGAATCCAGTGTTTTCACTATGTTCTGGATTGTCCGGTCAATCCCCCGGTCAAGCCGGAGGAGGACAATGACAAAAACTCACTTTAAACTTTTAACTTCTAAACTTTTCTGTTGCTCATATCCTCTGCCTCATTGATCCCGAAAGCGTTCGGGACTTACCTCTCAACTCATGCCCATTAACACCGAACAGATTTCTTACCCATTCCTTCATCCTGTCAAATATCCCGTTGAACATATCTCCATTAATCCTCCCGAGCAGCTCGGGATTCGGGACAGGCTCTCCATCTATGCTGTGGAGAATAAGGCCTACCCCTGTTGAATACATCGGATTATTCACATTACTCTGAAAGAGAGGTGAGTTTGAAGCGCAGCTTGACTCTATCCCATCAGGCATTCCGATTCTCACCGAAAGTCCCAGATTTGCCTCCATTAACCTGTCAAGCCCTGCAAGCAGGGATGCTCCGCCTGTCAAAATAACCCCAGACAATCCGGGCTCAAGTCCGGAACTGTTTTCTATTTCACGCTTTATCAATTCTGTAAGTTCCTCACACCTCGGTTGTATAATCTCTGCGATATACCGCCTCGGTATTTTCCTTACCTGTTTGTCTGCGCCTGCAACGTCCATCTCCTCTGTCTCATTAACCATACTTGTAACCGCACAGCCATATTTTTTCTTTATCCTCTCTGCCTCCTGCACAGGGATTCTCAAACCAATACCGATATCATTCGTAAAATGATTGCCGCCAAGCGCAAGAACCGCTGTATGCCTGAGGCTTCCATCTTTATATATCGCGATGTCTGTTGTTCCTCCTCCTATATCAACGAGCGCAGCGCCGAGGTCTTTCTCGTCTTCCGTAAGCACTGCCGCTGCAGAGGCAATGGGCTCAAGCACAATATCAATGACATCAATGCCTGCTCTCTCGCAGCACTTAAGAAGATTCTGCACAGACGACACAGCGCCTGTAACTATATGAACCTTTACCTCAAGCCTAACCCCTGCCATGCCAACCGGGTCTTTTATCCCATCCTGACCGTCAAGTATAAATTCAGTAGGGATTACATGCAGAACCTCTCTGTCAAGTGGAACATAAACCACGCTTGCAGAATCTATGGCGCGCTCAACATCCTGAGGCTTTACTTCTTTCCCTTTTATGCCGACAGCCCCGTAACTCTCAAAACCCTTTATATGCCTTCCTGCAATCCCGACATAAACAGACTTTATCTCAATGCCTGCCATTGCCTCAGCATCTTTTACCGCCTTCTTTATTGAATCAACAGTAGATTCTATATTTATCACAACGCCCTTTCTCAAACCTGTTGATGGGGCCGAACCTATGGCTATAATATCAGTCTTGCCGCCTCTAACCTCGCCTACGATGGCGCATATTTTGGTTGTGCCGACATCAAGCCCGACGACAATATTTCCTTTTCGTCCAAGCGGATCTCTTATTCTCATCTTATGACCTCGTTTATCGGTTTAACTATGACCTTGTTTGCAAATCTGAGGTCAATATAATCAACAGGAATTCCTCTCCGCATTATCTCATCTTCAAGCTCAAGCAGCCTCTGAAGTTTCTCCTCATATTCTCCATGCCCGACTTTTACGAGCATGCCGTCAACCTGCATCGAAATATCCTCTGGCCCTGCTCCATGCGGTATTATGATCTCTATGCGATCCTTCACAGCTATAAAACCTTTATCCTTCATTGTCCTTACAAGATTCAATACCTCCCCGAGAACATCGGGGCTGTTTTTGAACAGGTCCCCTGAGATTATCGGCAAAAACGGTATGGATTCACCTTTTAATTCTTCAAGCAGATTGCCTTTATCATCCACAAAGAATGTGCGGCCGTTCATCTCAAGAAGCGCATAGGGCATTGACTCCTCAATCCTGACTGTAAACCTGTGCGGAAAATCCTTTCTGAAGCTGACTGCCTTTATCCATGGAGATTTCAAAAGCCTTGCCTCAAGTTCTTTTGATGATAATCCAAGAAGGCTCTCATTTCCGTTAATTCCCATGATCGCCTTTAGCTCGCTCTCTGAGATATGTTTGTTGCCTGAAAACACGATTTCTTTTACCGGGAACAGCGTCTTGCGTGCAGTATCAATGGCATACTT
>JAHILQ010000232.1 GCA_018896985.1 Nitrospinota bacterium | reverse complement strand
ATGGAATAATTGTGGATAAAAATGGCAAAATACACACGACACCAAACCTGAGAGGAAAACTTGAAATTATCGGAGATTCGCAGAGGCGAAAAAGAACTGACTGAGAGAATGACACTTGCAGACAGACTGCTGCTTGCAGCGCTTATAATCATATCTGTTTCAGGATTTATTTTTATAAAAAAAGCATTCCCTCAGGGAACAGATGTCAGGATTGAAGTCAACGGAAAGCTTGCATATAGACTTCCTCTCAACACCAACACAACAATCGCTGTAAAGGGCATAATTGGAGACACCATAGTAGAAATTAAAAACAGGAAAGTGCGGATAAAAGAATCTCCGTGTCCAAATAAAATATGTGTGCATCAGGGATGGATAGACAGCGGCGCGGTCGTATGCCTTCCGAACAGGGTAACGGTATTCATAGATAGTTCAGAAGGCAGAGAGAATAAAGCTATTGATGCAATTACAGGATAAGTACCGCATAGCGCTGCTCTCAGCGTATGCGATTGCAATCCACAGCTTTGAAACCCTTCTGCCAATGCCGATCCCATGGCTCAAGCTTGGGATCGCAAACATAATCACGCTCGCAACTCTCGTCCTTTATGGTTTCAGGTCAGCCATGATGGTGACGCTTATAAGGGTAATAATTTCATCAATATTCATAGGCACATTCCTTGGTCCTGGGTTTATTATGAGCTTCTGCGGCGGTGTTTCAAGCACCGCAGCAATGGGGATTATTTTCTCATTATTTCCGAAACTTTTTGGTGCCGTAGGGCTCAGCCTCATAGGCGCATTATTCCATAACACAGCACAGCTTTTTATCGCATATCTATTATTCGTCCAGCAGCTTGAAGCTATCTTGATAGTAACTCCTTTGCTGATTCTGTTAGGAACAATCACAGGTGTTGTGAACGGAATCATAGGAGGTATGCTTATCAAGAATCTTAAAAAGAGGGCGCTTTAATAATAATCCTTTACACCAAATGGACAATTTGATATTCTTTCTATAGTATATTCACCCCTATTAATTTTAGAAGAGGAGATACGATGTTACATGCTAAGGACATAATGACAAGGGATGTAATAACAGTCAGAACAACAACTACGATAGAAGAACTGGCTCGGATACTCATGGAGCATAAAATCAGCGGCGTGCCTGTTGTAGATGATGCCGGAGATCTGATCGGCATAGTCACAGAAAACGACCTTATAAATCAAAACAGGCGCCTTCATATCCCGACAGTCATCAGGCTGTTTGACGCATTTATCATGCTTGAAAGCTCAGGCAAGATAGAAAAAGAGATTAAAAAAATGACAGCGATTGCAGTGAATGACATATATACAAAAGAGGTCATAACTGTTACTGAAGGCACGCCTGTGCAGGACATCGCCACCATAATGTCTGAAAAGAAGGTTCATCTTATTCCTGTTGTTGAAGGGAAAAAGATCCTCGGCATAATCGGCAAAATAGATTTAATCAAGGGAATCACAGGCAGGGCATAACAAAAACATCTTCTGATATAATTATTCTAAAGAAAAATGACCGACCTTTATGATGTGATAATTATAGGCGGAGGCCCCGCAGGACTCTCCGCTGCACAGTACGCAGCAAGGGCAAAACTAAAAACAATTGTCCTTGACAAATCCAGCACTGCAGGCGCCCTTGCATTTGCGCATAGGATAGAAAACTATCCGGGCCTTTCCGAACCGCTCACAGGAAAAGAACTCTTGGACATATTCAGAAAACAGGCAACTAATTTCGGCGCTGAATACGCTGAGGTTCAGGTCATAGGGGTGAATCTCAGCAGCAATGTCAAGGAAGTCTTTACAATGGATAAGAACTACAGCGGGAAGACTGTAATCATGGCAACAGGCTCCATGGGAAGGAAACCCACGATAAAAGGCGAGGCGGAATTTCTCGGAAAGGGAGTAAGTTACTGCGCAATATGCGATGCTGCGTTTTACAAAGGCAGGACTGTATGCGTAATAGGAGATTCTGAAGAGGCAGTAAAAGAGGCAGGGCTCCTGACAAAATTTGCAGAGACTGTTTATCTCATCTCGCCGTCATCAAGACTAAAGGTTGAAGATGACTATCCTGCTTTAAGCGAACCACACCTTAAAATCCTCCTCGGGCAGTCAGTGACAGCAATAGAGGGCAATGAGGTTGTTGAACGGATAAAGATGTCCGGTTCAGACAAAAAAGAGACTTCCCTTGAGGTTTCAGGGGTTTTTGTATGCCTACACGGGAATAAACCTATAGTAGATTTCCTCGGGGGCAATGTTGAACTCAGCGAGGAAGAATGCATCGTCACAAACAGGATGATGGAGACATCAGTCCCCGGCGTGTTCGCAGCAGGTGATATGACATGCACAGAGGTAAGGCAGGTTGTTGTCGCTGCAGCAAACGGCTGCGTGGCAGCCCTCTCTGCTGAAAGATATATCACGCACAGGAGCAGAAGAAGATACGACTGGGCAAAATAGGGGACAAGTTTCCTTTAACATGATTTATTTTTAACATATCGCAGAAAATAGTTTTATGATGTGTATCATAACCTGCCTTACCCTAAATCTCTCCAGATATTATGCTGTGACGGAGCAATTCATATAACTCGTTGGAAAATAAGGCATTACAGCTCAAAATAAAATCAGGAATATATAAATAGTAAAATTATTTATGTTTATTTCATTTATCTTATTGACAATTACCCCATATTTGTGATATTATCTTCATAATTTTAGAAATAGCGGAAAAAATCAAACATTAAAAGGGAAGAAAATATAGATGGCAGAGACAAGAAATGAGCGGTTTAAAAGAATAGCCGCAAAACGCACCAATGATATTCTTGAGAAAATAAGAATACTTGGAAACTGCTCAAACAAAAGCTCTTATGAATATGCAGAGGAAGAGGTCAATAAAATTTTCTCCGAGATTGATAAACAGTTAAAGCTCATAAAGGCTAAATTCTCAGCAGGGAAGAGGGAGAGGTTTAAATTGTGAAATGCTTCTGCTTACAAAGGAAGAGTTTTAAAAAATCGAACTGGTCGCAATTTGTGACCACCCCAAGCTTGGAGGATGAATGAAAGCGCTTATACCAGTTGAGATGATTGAGAAGAAGATTCTGCTGATTCGAGGCGAAAAGGTGATGTTAGATGCCGATATTGCAGAGCTTTACGGGGTGGAAACAAAAATGTTAGTGAGGGCTGTTAAGAGGAATATTGACCGTTTTCCAGCAGATTTTATGATTCAACTCAATAGAGAAGAGTTTGAGAACTTGAGGTTCCAATTTGGCACCTCAAGTCGGTGGGGCGGCCGCCGTTATCTTCCATACGCATTCACAGAACAGGGCGTAGCAATGCTTTCAAGTGTACT
>JAHILQ010000231.1 GCA_018896985.1 Nitrospinota bacterium | reverse complement strand
TCTACCCTTTCAAGCGGTTTTTCTGTCTTGAGCATATCTGAAATTTTTCTTAACTCCTCGTCTTCTTTCCTGAAATAGTCAAAGGCAGACATTCCTGTCAGCGCCTCTATCCTTCTAATCCCTGATGCAACGCTTCCCTCTGAGACAATGACAAATGGTCCTATGTCTCCGGTTGCCTTGCAGTGAGTGCCGCCGCAGAGTTCAGAACTGAATCCAGGCACCTTCACAACTCTGACTGTTTCGCCGTATTTCTCTCCGAAAAGAGCTGTCGCTCCAGATGCAACCGCATCTTTTATATCCATAACCGAAATCTCAACATTAATGTTTTCAAGAACCTTATGATTGACAGTATCCTCTATGCTCCTTATCTCATCGCGACTGATAGGAAAGAAATGCGTAAAATCAAATCTGAGCCTGTCAGGAGCAACAAGCGAACCTGCCTGTTTTACATGCTCGCCGATTATATTTTGCAATGATGCCTGAAGGAGATGAGTTGCGGTGTGATTGCTCATTATAGCTTTTCTTCTCCGGGCATCAACTCTGCATGTCACCCTGTCCCAGACCCTCAATTTCCCATCTTTGATTTTTATGATATGAGAATGCAGTCCCTCAATAACTTTTTTGGTATCCGTAACAAATGCCCTGAATCCGTCTGATGTCATCTCACCGGTATCTCCAACCTGGCCTCCGGATTCACCGTAAAAAGGAGTTTTATTCAGAAAGACCTCCACTTCTTCATCCTTAGATGCCTCCTTGACAACCTTCCCTTCCTTTAATATAGCCCTAACAATTGATTCGGTCTGCATCGTATCATAACCGGCAAACTCGGTTTTGCCTGTCTCGGAAAACAGTTCTCTGTATATGGATGAAACAGCCTCTTCTTCGCCTACCCATGAAGCCCTTGCCCTTTCCCTCTGCATCTCCATTTCTCTGTGGAACCCGTCTTCATCCAGAATGAGATTGTTATCAGATGCGATGTCTCTTGCAAGGTCTATAGGAAATCCATAGGTGTCGTACAGCTTGAATATTTCATCCCCCGGGACTGACTTCAATCCTGCTTTCTTTGCAGCTTCAATTACTTCATCTATTATCTTCATGCCCTGCTCAAGCGTCTTGGAAAAACGCTCCTCTTCAAATTTGAGGACCTTTGCCGCCCTATCTTTTTCATCAAGAAGTTCAGGATAAGTATCACCCATGAAATCAACTGCAGGCTCAACAAGCTTATAAAGCACGGGTTCGCTGATACCGAGAAGCTTTGCATGTCTTGACGCCCTTCTTATAATCCTTCTGAGGACATAACCCCTTCCTTCATTTGACGGCATAAGTCTCTCAGAAAGCAGAAATGAAATCGCCCTGATATGGTCGGCAATAACCCTTATGGATGTATCACTCTCAGCGCTCTTTCCGTAATTTGTATTTGCAATCGCCGTTATTGCTGATATAATAGGCATAAATAGATCCGTGTCAAAATTATCAAGCTTCCCCTGCAGGACAGCGGAAATCCTTTCAAGTCCCATTCCCGTATCTATGCTTGGTTTTGGAAGGGGTGTAAGATTTCCTGATTCATCCCTGCTGTACTGCATAAAAACAAGATTCCACAGTTCAAGAAATCTGTCGCAGTCGCATCCTACCCTGCACTCAGAATTACCGCACCCGACATGCTCTCCCTTGTCAATTACTATTTCAGAGCACGGGCCGCAGGGGCCGGTATCTCCCATCTGCCAGAAGTTGTCTTTTGCGCCAAGGCGCACAATCCTGTCAGAAGAAATCCCTGTTAAATCTTTCCAGAGTTTTTCAGCCTCGTCATCATTTTCATAAACAGAGACCCAGAGCCTGTCCTTCGGGAGTTTAAATATGCCTGTAAGCAATTCCCACCCGAATAGTATCGCATCCTTTTTAAAGTAATCTCCAAATGAAAAATTCCCCAGCATTTCAAAAAACGTGTGATGCCTTGATGTATGTCCTACATTTTCAAGGTCGCTGTGTTTGCCGCCTGCCCTGAGACATTTCTGGCATGAGACTGCCCTTGTATACTGCCTTTTTTCTTCTCCAAGAAAAACAGATTTGAACTGCACCATGCCTGCATTTGTAAAAAGCAGCGTAGGGTCGTTCTTGGGAATAAGGGACGAACTCCTTACTACCTCATGGCCTCTGGAGGAAAAATAATCCAGAAATGCCTTTCTTATATCTTTACTTTTCATCTAAGTTAAATCAGATTTTTATTTACCGGCTAATCCATCTTCAGAAAAATAAAACCGCTACTTTTTAATCACTCCCGGCTCATTGCTGATAATGTGCATAAGCTTCCCGTCAATGAATATGAGCCTTGTTTTAAGAATCCCGCTTCTTGTATATACCCACTCTTCCCTGTATTTGTTATCCTCTGACGGCTTCAGCACGTTAACTTCTGCCGGTGAACCCCACGCATATCTGACCTGCTGCTGTGTCATGCCCGGCGCAATCTCGCCGCGCTTGATATTCTCCTGTATTGCCGGCGGAAATCCTTTTATCTCATCCGGCGAATATCTTACCGAGTCAATACATCCCAAAACTGAAAAACAGAGAACTGAAGTCATAATACATAAAGCTGGCATGCTTTTCCTCATCAATTTACTCCTCCTTTATCTTGAATTGTCTAAGTATCTTATTGATTGTATCAAAAGAATACCCTTTCCTGACAAGAAATCTCCACATTTTTTTCTTAATCTCCTCATCGGAATAATTTTCAATAGTCTTTAATTTTTTGCTTACAACCTTCTCTGCCCTGATTGTCTCATCAGAGTCATCATCAGTAAAAACATCCCTTATTAAATTCTCTGGTATTCCCCTGCGGTGAAGAAAAATCCTGACTCCGCGATTGCCGAGCAGTCTTGCATCCTCCGCAATTCTTCTGAGGGATAAGGCAAGCGCTGTATCATCTATAAATCCTTTTTCGCTTAAATGGTTAATGGTCTGCTGTATAATCTCCTCTGAAAAACCTTTCCACTTGAGCTTGTCAGTAAGTTCTTTTTCACTCCTGTCCCTATAACTCAGCAGTCTGTAAGCATAACGAATCGCCCCGATTTTATCGGGGTTCGAATTAGAAAAACTCATTTTTATAGGGCATACTCGTATTGAGCAATCTGCTCGGCATTTCTAACGGTGATTACTTGCTGAACCTCTCAATCTTCATCTGGTCTTTCTGGGGCTGCGATGGCGACTCAAATGTAAGGTCGCTTGTAGATTGAATGCCTTTCACCTTGAGCGCAAAATCATCAGCGTTTGTTGCTCCCCTCAGAGCCTCCTCATACGTAATAAGCCCTGACTTATAAAGCTTGAAGAGAGACTGGTCAAATGTCTGCATATTATAATGAACTGAACCCTGAGTAATAACATCCGTGAGCAGCTTTGTTTTGTCAGGGTCAAGTATGCAGTCCTTAACCGTCATAGTAGCGACAAGCACTTCAACTGCAGGGACCCTGCCTCTGCCGTCAGCCCTCGG
>JAHILQ010000230.1 GCA_018896985.1 Nitrospinota bacterium | reverse complement strand
ACCTCCTCTTTTATCGTATCCGTATCAGCGCCTTCCTCCTCTCTTATCGCCTTTCCTGTCAGTTTTAAAAAAACATCATTCAGAGTCGGCCTCTGGAGCCTCACAGACAAAACACTATCGCCGAGTGTCCTTATAAGTTCGGGAATGCATGTATCTCCCCTGACTGTTGAGATAAAAAGCTCGCCGTCCCTTATTGATGCATCAATATCAAGCGCGCTCTTTATCTCATCCTTTGCCTTTGCATTATCCCTCGTTTTCAGATATATGACATCTCCACCTATTACTTTTTTGAGTTCTTCCGGACTGTTCATTGCAATAATGTTTCCATTATCAATAATGGCTATGTTATCGCAGACCTCTGCCTCATCCATGTAATGCGTCGTCATGAAGATTGTTACTCCATATTTTTCAGGAAGCGCTGTTATGAACTCCCATAGATTAGACCTGCTTTGCGGGTCAAGTCCTAATGTCGGTTCGTCCAGAAACAGCACCTTTGGCCTGTGTATCAGCCCCCTCGCAACTTCGAGCCTCCTCTTCATACCGCCGGAAAATTTCTTAACAAGATCATCTTTCCTGCTGAATAAATCAACACGCTTCAAGACATCATCAACCCTTTTTCTGCGTTCGGTCTTTTCAACATTATAAAGATACGCATGAAACAGGAGGTTCTCCTCTGCGGTGAGGTCTTTATCCAGAGTTGTATCCTGAAAGACTATGCCGATTGACTTTCTTACAGATGAGGATTCTTTTTCGCAGTCATATCCATTCACAAGCGCATTCCCTGAAGTTGGCACAAGCAGAGTGCACAGGATGCTTATTGTTGTTGTTTTACCTGCGCCGTTAGGCCCAAGAAAGCCGAATATCGTTCCTTCCTCAACATTAAAGGAGATGTTATTTACCGCAGTGATGCTGCCAAATCTCTTTACTAAGTTCTCAACCTTTATTATCGGCATTTAACCTTATAATACTAATGCGCATTGAAAAGCACAAGCCACGCTCCTTGACAATCAAGGGGCTTTAATTAATAATAAACGCACATATATATTTCCAAAGCAGGGCATTACTTATGGGGTGATAACACTTAAAAAAGGATGTTACTGTGCATACTGTTAGACATAACCTCACTACTCATCTATTAAAAAGCACAACTGAGCTGCGATATATGCAAAAATTACCAACGGTTCGTCTATCATCCCAAATCTGGACAAAAAGCGAAACAGTTCGGATATGAACAAGTTAGCCGCTCATTGCAGGCTGGGAAAGGATGAAATGAAGCAGAAGGGTATGTTAATAAAAAGCCTGAAACGGTGTTCCTTAGGAATAGCAGGAATATTTCTTTTATTTGCTGCATCATCAGCGCTGGCAGAAGAGTGGAGCCAGCGTTATACCGAAAGTCTTCCAGACTCCTCCTTTGCTGCCATTGAAATTACAAAAAATGGGAAGAAAATTCGACGCCTTCCCCAGTATTTGGCTTCAAGAATTGTCAATGCCTGAGAAAAGAATTTTTTGGGCTCGGTTTTGTCCTTGCTCGCTATTTTCAAGGCACTGGAATCTTTAAACAATGCATAATCGGGTCTTTTCTTCTTAAAACCCCTATGCGTTGGAGGCTGGACATTATACGTATAACCAAGTTCAGTGAGCACAGGTCTGATAAATTTATCTTCAAGGTCGGCCTCCTGCCCCGGCCCAAGATTCAAATCTTTAATCATGCCGTAAGATTTCTTGACGGCTTCAAAGACCTTACCGATTTTCTCCTTCTGTTCATTCCACAGGGAAGTTGTAGGCAGACGGTGTTCAAGGTAGTTGTTTGAGAAAAGGTTCTGGTTGTTCCAGAGAAATAATCCAGTCTTTTCAGGCATGGAGTAAGGTATCAGGATTCATAGCAATTTTTCAAGGATAAAACTATTGATTCGGATAGATAGTGACAATTGAGATATGACCTGAAATTAAGTTAGAATGAAGGGGGAAAATTAAGAATTTATGGGAAAGGTTATTGCCATAGACGGTCCTTCAGGCGCAGGTAAAGGGACAATAGCCAAACTCCTTGCCAGAAAACTTGGATTCAGCTACCTTGACACAGGCGCGCTTTACAGGGTTGTTGCACTCGCACTTAGGGAGAAGGGGATCGAGCCTGACGACTCTGATGAAAAGATTTTAGCTGTATTGAAATGCATTACAATTACACTTAAAGATGGGAAAGTATTTTTGAAAGAAAACTCTGAACTCCGAACTCTTGCCTCGGCTCTCCTCGGCGAGTCCGCCCGAACGCTGAACGCTAATCCCCCCTTACCCCCCTTTGTTAAAGGGGGGGAGGGGGGATTTGACAGGGATGTATCAGAACTCATAAGGTCAACAGAAACAGGCCATTATTCATCTGTATTCTCTGCAAAAAAGGTTGTAAGGGATTTTCTTCTTGATATTCAGAGAAGCGCCTCGCTTAATGCCGACCTTGTTGCAGAGGGAAGGGATATGACAACAGTCGTGTTTCCTGACGCATGGAAAAAATTTTACCTTGATGCATCTGTTGAAGAGCGGGCAAAAAGGCGCTATCTCCAGCTGAAAGAAAAGGGAATCAACATAACCGAATCAGAAGCAAAGAAAGATGTTGTGGAAAGAGACGTGAGGGACTCAGGCAGAGATATTGCCCCGCTCAGGAAAGCTGATGATGCTGTCCTCATAGATTCCTCAAGCATGACAATAAACAAAGTCTTAGAAAATATCCTGAAAGTTGTAAGGGCTGACCATTGACCTTAGC
Source organism: Nitrospinota bacterium (assembly GCA_018896985.1). GTDB lineage: Bacteria > Nitrospirota > Thermodesulfovibrionia > Thermodesulfovibrionales > UBA1546 > UBA1546. The sequence continues at coordinate 1,881 of JAHILQ010000230.1, read as the reverse complement.
TTACCGGTTTACTGCAACCCTGTTCTTCGTGCTCTTTAAGATCTTTTTCAGGTTTAAGATTATAGGCATCGAAAAAGTCCCTGAAAAAGGCGGCGTTATAGTTGTGTCAAACCACGTCAGCCATTTGGACCCTCTGGTAATAGGCGCTGCAATAAGAAAAAGGCAGTCAACTTTCATGGCAAAAAGCGGGCTTTTTAAGATACCGCTCATTGGCGCCTTTGTAAAAACATTCTCATTTCCTGTTGACAGAGATATTCCACAACCATCTACGATAAAAGAAGCGGTGAGGAGGTTAAAGAAAGGTGAGCTGATAGTTATGTTTCCTGAAGGCGGCAGGAGCAAAGACGGCAGTCTTCTTGATGCAAAGAGAGGAACGGGACTTATAGCAGCGCTTTCAGGGGCAAAAGTTATTCCTGCTTATATTGACGGCACAAACACAGTTCTGCCTGCCGGCGCTAAGTTTATAAGGCTTTCAAGTATTAGAATTATATTCGGCGACTCCATAGAAACAAAAGGCAAAGAATCTCGTAGAGTCGAGTCTCCGACAGGCAAGGATTTTCAGGAAAGAATCGGTAATGATATAATGGAAGCAGTAAGGAGTTTAAAGGAAAAAATGTCATTGCGAGAAGGTCGTAACGACCGACGAAGCAATCTCTAAAAGGCAAGATTGCGGAGTTTATCCCGAGCCTGCTTTAAGATTGCTTCGGCTACGCCTCGCAATGACAGAAGAGGATTATGAAAATAATAGCAGCTAAGACAGCAGGATTCTGTTTCGGAGTCAAGAGAGCCGTTGATATGGCTTTTAAGACTGCAAAGAAAAAACAGAAAGGCATATTCACGCTTGGCCCTATAATACATAATCCTCAGGTCATAGAAAAACTCAAACAGGAAGGGATTCTGCCGGTTGAGGACATAAACACTCCCGGGATAAAAGATATTATAATCCGGACTCACGGGATTCCTTTACAGATTATGAACAGGATTTCCGATGCAGGATTCAATATAATTGACGCAACCTGCCCTTTTGTGAAAAAAGCCCAGCATTATGCTAAACTGCTCAGAGAAGAAGGGTATCAGGTAATAATACTCGGAGACAGTGAACACCCTGAGGTGCAGGGTCTGATGAGCTATGCAGGAGATGATGCAATAGTTGTTGACTGTGAAAGTGCGCTTCCAAAAATAAAGCATAATGTCGGGATTGTGGTGCAGACCACGCAGCCGGTTGAAGTGCTTAAAAAACTATTCGGGAAGGTCATAGAGCAGGCAAAGAATGTAAAGGTATATAATACAATATGCAACTCCACGGCGCTGCGATTAAAAGAAGCTGCGGCTATGGCTAAAAAGGTGGATATTATGCTTGTTGTAGGAGGCAAAAACAGCGCAAACACGACCCAGCTTGCGAAATTGTGCCGGTCACTTTCTGTTCCGACTTATCATGTAGAGACAGCTGCCGAATTAATTCCTGAGTGGATGAACGGCGTAAAAAGCGTGGGCATAACAGCAGGGGCATCAACACCTGACTGGATAATTAAAGAGATAGCTGTAAGCTGTAAGCTGACAGCTAAAAATAGGAGGATAAATAGGGTGATGGAAATCAAAAACAATGAGATGGAAAGACTTTATGCTGAGACTTTTCATCGCATTGAAGAAGGCTCAATATTAAAAGGAAAGGTTATAGCCGTAAAACAGGCAGGAGTCATAATTGACATAGGATATAAAGCCGACGGCTTTGTTCCGGCTGAAGAGTTTTCTCCTGAAGAGTTTTCAAACTTGCAGGAGGGAACTGCGATTGAAGTGTACGTAGACACCATGAAGTATTCCAATGGCATGGTTAATCTGTCAAGGAAAGCGGCAAACCGGATAAAGGCATGGGATATTATT
>JAHILQ010000229.1 GCA_018896985.1 Nitrospinota bacterium | reverse complement strand
ATGTGAGGGCGCTAACCCTACAGGTTCTTTCAAAGACAGGGGAATGACTCTTGCATTATCAAAGGCTGTTGAGGCCGGTTCAAAAGCGGTAATGTGCGCATCAACAGGAAATACATCGGCTTCTGCCGCTGCCTACGCAGCGCGGGCAGGAATAAAGTCAGTAGCGCTTATTCCGCAGGGGAAGATTGCACTTGGCAAGCTTTCTCAGGCGCTCGTTCACGGCGCACATGTAATCCAGATAGAAGGGAATTTTGATGAGGCATTAAACATAGTCAAAGAACTTGCACAAAGATACCCGATAACACTTGTTAACTCAATAAATCCTTTCAGACTGGAGGGGCAGAAGACAGCTGCCTTTGAGGTATGCGACCAGCTTGGTTTTTCGCCAAAATATCACGCGCTGCCTGTCGGCAATGCAGGAAATATAACTGCATACTGGAAGGGATACAACGAATATCGCAGGGGAGGAAAGATTTCTTCATTGCCGGTTATGCTTGGTTTTCAGGCAGCAGGAGCTGCGCCGATTGTTAAGGGACATCCTGTTGAAAGACCTGAGACTATAGCAACAGCCATAAGAATCGGCAATCCTGCAAGTTGGAAAGGCGCAGTAGCGGCAAGGGATGAATCAGGCGGAAGGATTGATGCTGTGACAGACGAAGAAATATTAAAGGCTTACAGCCTTATAGCATCAACAGAGGGTATATTCTGTGAGCCTGCATCCGCTGCGTCACTGGCAGGCGTGATGAAGCTGCATAAAGAAGGATATTTTAAACCCGGAGATGCTGTTGTTTGCACTCTTACAGGGCATGGGCTTAAAGACCCGGACACGGTATTCAGGGTATCAAAAGACCCCTTGAAGGTTAAGGCTGATATCGCTGAGGTAGAGAAGATAATAGAGAGGATAATTTAGACAGCAAATAGGTTTTATAAATGAAATACGTTGTTATCATAGGCGACGGCATGGCAGACAGGCCGTTAAATGAACTTGGGGGTAAAACCCCTTTACAAGCGGCATTTACCCCGAATATGGATAAGCTTGCCTGCGAAGGAATAATTGGCAGGGTCAGGACAATCCCCGAGGGTTTTCATCCCGGTTCAGATGTTGCGAATCTGAGCGTGCTCGGTTATGACCCAAGGAAATTTTATACGGGCAGGGCATCTCTTGAGGCAGCGAGCATCGGAGTAGACATCAAAGACACAGATGTTGCTTACAGGTGCAATCTCGTAACTCTCAAATTTAACAAGGATAAGACACAGGCAATAATGGAGGATTACAGCGGAGGCCATATCTCAACTGAAGAGGCGGGAATACTCATCAATGATATAAACAAAGAACTCGGCGCCTCACAGATAAAATTTTACAGAGGTGTAAGTTACAGGCATCTGATGGTATGGTCAGGCGGCAAGGCAGAGGCTGAATGCACTCCGCCGCATGACATAATGGGAAGGGATATTTCAGACTATCTGCCGGTTGGTTCAGGCGAGGAAACTCTTAGAGAATTAATGGTGGATTCTATGGATGTCCTTGAAAGCCATTACATAAACAAAGAGCGTATAAATAAGGGCAAAAATCCTGCAAACAGCATTTGGCTCTGGGGACAGGGGAAAAAACCTACCCTGTCAAAATTCAGGGATAAGTATTCTGTTGAAGGCGCAATGATTTCTGCTGTTGACCTTACAAAAGGGCTTGGCATATATGCCGGGTTTAAGATACTTCAGGTGCCCGGCGTTACCGGCTGGCTTGATACAAATTATGTCGGCAAGGCAGAAGCAGCGCTGATTGCTCTGAAAGAAGTTGATTTTGTGTACATACACGTTGAGGCGCCTGACGAAGCAGGGCATTCAGGAAACTATAAGGACAAGATAAAGGCAATAGAGGATTTTGATGCGCTTGTCGTAGGCACAGTTATGCGGGGCATAAAATCGTTTGATGAATTCAGGATTCTGCTTATGCCTGACCATCCAACGCCGATAGAGCTCAGGACACATACGGATGAACCCGTGCCGTTTGTTATCTATGACAGCAGACACAAACAAAAAAACGAAGGCATCACTTTTGATGAATCAATCCTGAAAAGGAAAGATATAATGGTTTTTGATGAAGGGCACAAACTGATGGATTATTTCATTAAGGGGGAAAACTGATGCTTATTGTCCAGAAATACGGCGGGACGTCTGTTGCGAATGTTGAGAGGATAAAAGCTGTTGCAGAGCGCGTTGTGAAGACCGCCAAAGAAGGGCATAAGGTTGCGGTTGTTGTCTCTGCAATGGCAGGAGAAACAGACAAGCTGATAAATCTCGCACATCAGGTATCATCCGCTCCAAGAGAAAGAGAGATGGATCTTATGCTTTCATCAGGGGAACGAGTTACCTGCGCCCTTACAGCCATAGCAATAGAAGAGCTTGGTCATAAAGCAATGGCATTTACGGGAAGGCAGATGGGGATAATAACGGATGATGTGCATACAAAGGCAAAGATAGAAAAAATAGCGGGAGAAAGGGCAAAGAAGGCATTGGATGAAGGATATATAATTGTTGTGGCCGGCTTTCAAGGCATAACAGAGAAAGAGGATGTTACCACGCTTGGAAGAGGCGGCTCCGACCTTTCCGCAGTTGCGATAGCATCAGCGCTTAATGCCGACTTGTGCGAGATATACACGGATGTGGATGGTGTTTATACGACAGATCCCAATATTGTTCCGGAGGCGAGAAAGCTGGATAAGATTTCCTATGAAGAGATGCTTGAGCTTGCAAGCCTCGGCGCAAAGGTGCTTCAGACAAGGTCAGTTGAATTTGCCATGAAATACGAAGTGCCTGTGGTTGTGAGGTCAAGTTTTAATGATAATCCGGGAACACTTGTTACCAAGGAGGATAAGGATATGGAGAAAGTTATTGTATCAGGAGTTGCTTATGACAAGAACCAGGCAAAGATTACTGTAATGGGAGTGCCTGATAAGCCGGGCATAGCTGCAAGACTTTTCAAGGGAATTGCAGACGCCGGCATAGTTGTTGATATAATTGTCCAGAATGTAAGCAGCGATGGAAAAGCAGCAGACATATCATTCACAGTTCCAAAGACAGACGCAAAAAAGGCATTGAAGATGACAGAGACAATCGCAAAGGAACTTGGAGCAAAAGGCGTTGACATAAGGGAAGACATTGCAAAGATATCCATTGTCGGCGTTGGCATGAGGACTCATTCAGGAGTTGCCTCGCAGATGTTTGAAACACTTGCAAAGCATGGTGTGAACATACTGATGATAAGCACATCAGAGATAAAGGTATCGTGTATTATAGACGCTAAATATACAGAACTTGCTGTCAGGGTTCTGCACGATGCGTTTGGATTGGCTCAGGGTTAAATCTGAACACATTACTGCAGGCAGTAGATAGCGCTATAAGGATATCAACAAGAGACCAACTCATATACAATAGTCCTGCCCATGATTAAAATTTACTAATATACATTAGGTTTGCTTATGCAATTTGTTGACCATGTAAAAGTTTATGTTAAGGCCGGAGACGGCGGAAGGGGATGCGTCGCATTCAGAAGGGAGAAGTATGTCCCTCTCGGCGGGCCAAGCGGCGGAGACGGCGGCAGGGGAGGGCATATCATATTCAGAGCAAGCAGGGAATTGAATACGCTTCTTGACCTCAGATATCAGAGGGAATACAAAGCAAAAAGAGGCCAGCACGGCATGGGGAAGAAAATGCACGGCAAAAATGGTGAAGACAGGATT